>DOOK01000376.1 GCA_003512805.1 Erwinia sp.
GCAGTGTCGCAGGCTTACCAGCAGAAGGCTCTGCGGGAGTGAAAAGCGAATCCAGCTTTCCTGGAAGAGGGCAATGCGCTTGTGCCCGATCAAAATGGGCAATCTGAGTACGTAATTGCGCAGTTTTAGTGTGTTTGGCATTTTTTAAAAACGGGTAATGCCGAGTGCCGGAACGCGCAATGTCTTTAGCAATTCCTTCTTTAGAGTGTTGCTTAGCAAAGTAACTCACCCGCAGTAACAATGCGGTCATGGCCTCAGTGTCATTCTTTCGAATTAAATAGTAACCATGCTTTGGAAACCAGACCGTTCCGCCCGTTGCTATTTTCCAGCAACTCTCCACCAGCTTGTTAATTTTAAGAGGATGACGCACGCAGTTACCATCAACCATCAACAGGTAATGATAATGCTGTGCTGGTGCCTGATTCTGTTCTCTGACCCAAAACACTCGGGCAAAGCTTTTGGGATACTCCTTCCTTAGAGCAGGAACCAATAGCTGATGAAAGCGGGTAATAACACGGTTATCACGCGTGTACTGAGGCAGATGAAAATCATAACGGATTGCCAGAAAGCGAGAGCAACTGACATAGGTTCTATCAACTGCCTTGAACAAAGAATTCATGATCTTCACATCCTGCTGACACTCTTCAGGCATGACTGGCCAGAGAACATCGTCATACAGAAACTCGCCTTTAGTCCGGATATCCGGATAAACCGTACTGCGCGCAATATTATTAATTACCGGTTCCTGATGGGCTGAATCCATACTTCCATTTTTGATGTTTATCATAGGGTTACGGCTGTATCAGAATCACGGATTGATAACGATTTGATGCGCTGGTTGTTTCATATGGTTGCATCAGCAGATAAAAAGAAAGGCTGGAAATTCCAGCCCTGCTTAGAGGTTTAGCAGCAGTTATCGAGCCACTGTTCATATTGCGTGACTGTCCAGCCCATAGTTCTGCCTGCACGCTTTTTTGGCGCAGGAAATTCACCGCTGATTACCCAGCGATAAAGGGTGGTTCGGCTGCAATTCAGGAGGTCAAGCATCTCACAAATACGGATCAGACGTTGAGGGCCCGGAAGGTGGCTGATAGTCGTTGATAAAGAATTGATGTGTTTCATGTTTAATCTCTCGGTAGCGAATCAATATGAAACGTATCTTAAAAACCGAGAGGGTTTATGTCGTGGATACCTTAGAAAGATACCTTGGTGACCTTTGTTATCCTACTGATTAAGAAGATTTAATTTTCTTGTTTTTTGCATCTGTCTCTTTTCAACCCGCAACTGATGAAGATCAGTCACGTCGCGTTCAAGCAGGCTAATCGCTTCCCGAAGAATTTTCAGGCATTGCTCTTCACTCATTGGAAAACACCCTTCCGCTGGCCAGAATAGCGGGATTTTATTTTCGACCAACCTCAAAAGCTCCGGTGCTTTTGGCAGTAAATCCTTTGCAGAGGTGAGTCTGTTTTTGTCGTACAAACTGGCTATAACAGCGATGAAAAACTCTTCCCGTTTAGCTGCATAAGTTTCGGCTTTCTCTATAGGGGCAGCCAGACGTTTTTCCAGCGCCTCAATTTTTTCTTTAAGTGACAGATTTTCAGCTTTCAAGTCCAAGGTATCTTGTTCAAACATCGGTGCTTCTGGCCTTGCAGTATCAAGCGGAACTCCAAGCGCGTCAGAAATTTCTGTCCGCAGAAAACCACAATCAGCCAGCTTATCAGTATTCATGACATCATCACTTACCGCCCGCAGTGCCGCCTCGGCATCAGGATAATAGTCAGGAGCACCTATGTTTGGCGCGCCATGTTTATCCAAGAGCTGGTATGGGGCAACGGGTGGAGTGTCATACCAGCTTTCATATCTGAACCAATACAGCGAAGGCTGATGCTCTGAACGTCGATACTTTTTCAGCACTAAAAGGCACAGGGCGTTGTAGCTCTGATCTGGATAACGCTGTTTGATCTGTTCAAAAAGAGTTTTAACACTGATAAAGCGTTCTGTATCTGACCGGCGCGCGAGCTGTTCATTGCGCAATTGCTGAATGGAATCGTCGAAACTCATGGCTAGTTTTTGTCCTGCAATCCTGGAATGGTTCAGATAAGGCTGTCTTAATGATTGAATCCGGATGGCTGTCAGGCTTTTCGAAAAAGGAAATCAGGTTTCTGGCAACTGTCCAGCCAGACATTTAAACCCACACTACTTACGTCACCCAGCCATTCTCTTACGTCACCCACTACATCACCTGATTCGCACCCAAAGAAAAAGGAGTCAGACGATTTCTCATCTAACTCCTTGTTTTATTTGGTGGCCCCTGCTGGGCTTGAACCAGCGACCAAGCGATTATGAGTCGCGTGCTCTAACCAACTGAGCTAAGGGGCCTGTGGCGCAGGATTATAAAGTAACTTGCGGATGCAATCCAGCGGTCCCCCACTGTTTGTCTGTTTTTTAGGCATCAGGTTAAATTCAGGAAATGTTTGAATAACAAACTATTATCCTGCATGGACATCTGGCTGCCGTGCAGCATGCACTGGCCAGGATTGTTTTTGGTCCATTAACCTGACTAATCTGTGCCTCGACCTTCTCCGGTAAAGCGCCAATCCTCTGAAACTGAGGCTAGTCACCGGCCTGAATAAAAGGAGGATGGTAAATAGCAGTGCTCCAGTAACGGCTACTGGCATGCTTCTCGGCCAGCCAGCCCTGCTTACGCAGCTGCCGGGCGATCAGTTTATTCATAATACCGTGTCCGGCCAGCAGGACGTTGCCCTGTGCCGATAACGCAATTAGCCTGTCAGCAGCCCGCTGCGCTCGCTGTTCCGCCTGTTGGTAAGACTCCACCGTGCCGGCATAGCCGCCCAGCCACATCAGGCGCAGGATCATAAGCCAGAAGGCGGGGGGGAGATGAGGAGAGGGCAGCCGTATTACAGGCAGTGAAACCTCACTGAATAGCGGATCGATAGCAGCCGCTTCCAGCCCCAGCTTCTCCAGCGAAGAGCGTGCGCGGGGCAGCGGGCTGGTCACAATATATTCCGCCGTAGCGGCTACCTCACGGCATCTGTCTGGCGGCATATCCCCCACCCGCGACATATCGTAGGCCTCGCACCAGGCTTCCATAGCCAGCGCGGGCAAACGACCGCTTTGAGCATAATCGGGCTTACCGTGGCGCATCAGAATAATAGTCATGGTTTTCCTCAAAAGGTTACGCCAGAAACGACCAAACCCTGAAAAGTACAGGCCTGTCGATCCTCAACCTGTCATCAGGCTGTCATTCTTCACCGATAGAGTACAGCCGCTTATCGCTGCGTAAAAAACTTCTTAAGTAAACGCTGTGCATGATTTTTGGCAAAACGGCGGCCAGGTAAAATATAACGTAAATTAACTTTATGATTTAAAAGAAATTATATTATCTCTTTGCCTGATGAATGTGAAGTGTAGCTAATTTGTTTTGCTCGGTATCTTGATTTATCTACGCGCGTAGATACAATGGTGGCGCGTTGAAAATTCACGGTGGCGAGACTTGTCTGTCCAGTGAAGGTCAAATTTACTTTACGTTTTAAACGACTGACACCTTAAGTCAGCGGACGGAAAGTAAACAAAACGTAGTCCAACACCAGGGAACCCGTTACTGACCTTTCATTATGGCTCAGCAAAAGCATGTCTTGACTGGCGGATTACCCACGTAGCAGGTAGCCAGGGAAGGCGATTCAACCCTCCTCACATCAGGGAATTTTTCATGTTGACACAAAGCACCCGGCAGGACGCTGTTTCCGCAGCGGATGCTAGCCTCACCACAGCAGAAGGGCGTAAGGATTTCTGGCGGGCGACGTTCTCCTGCTGGCTCGGCACGGCAATGGAATATGCGGACTTTGCGCTTTACGGGCTGGCGGCCGGCATTATTTTCGGCGACGTATTTTTCCCCAATGCCACTCCGGCAACCGCTCTGCTGTCAAGCTTTGCCACCAGGTCGGTAGGCTTTATTGCCCGTCCCATCGGCGCGCTGTTTTTTGGCTGGCTGGGCGATCGCAAGGGCCGCAAGATCGTCATGGTCACCACCATCATTTTGATGGGCCTCTCTACCACCCTGATTGGACTGATCCCCGGCTACGCCACCATTGGCTTTTGGGCGCCGGTCTGTCTGGTCATTTTACGCTTTACTCAGGGGCTTGGTGCCGGTGCGGAACTCTCCGGCGGCACGGTGATGCTGGGAGAATACGCGCCAGCCAAAAAGCGCGGTCTGGTCTCCTCGATTATTGCGTTGGGATCAAACAGCGGCACGCTAATCGCTTCCCTGGTCTGGTTGGCGGTGGTGCAGATGGATCAGGAACAGTTACAGGCGTGGGGCTGGCGAGTGCCTTTTCTGTGCAGCTCGCTGATTGCGCTGCTGGCGCTGTGGATCCGACGCAACCTGAAAGAAACGCCGGTATTTGAACGTAAAAATGCGGAGATGCAGGCGGCCCGTGAAGGGCAATCCCCGTATCAGCCGGAAGTCGCTCGCCGTTTTTGGCCGCGCAGCCGTGCCTTCCTGGTGATGCTTGGCCTGCGAATCGGCGAAAACGGCCCATCCTATCTGGCACAGGGCTTTATGATTGGCTACGTGGTGAAGGTATTGGCGGTGGATAAATCCGTCGCGACCTCGGCGGTATTTATTGCCTCGCTGCTGGGCTTTCTAATTATCCCTCTTGCGGGGTGGCTCTCTGACCGGTTCGGTCGCCGTATTACCTACCGCTGGTTTTGCCTGCTGCTGATGCTCTACGCTTTTCCGGCTTTTATGCTGCTCGACTCCCGCGAACCGGCTGTTGTGATGGCGGTGATTGTCACCGGTATGGGGCTGGCCTCGCTGGGTATTTATGGCGTACAGGCGGCATGGGGCGTGGAGCTGTTTGGCGTGAAACACCGCTACACTAAAATGGCGACCGCTAAAGAGTTGGGTTCTATTCTTTCTGGCGGTACCGCGCCGCTGGTCGCCGCGGCGCTGTTATCCTGGACCGGCCACTGGTGGGCGATCGCCACCTATTTTGCCGTGATGGCGGCTATCGGTTTTCTGACCACCTTTGTAGCGCCAGAAACCCGGGGACGCGATCTTAACGCGCCGGAAGATGCCATCTGATACAACGCGGGCGGACTCTGCCGACCCGTCAGGAAAAGAGGTGCCACATTGGCGAGACAACATTCTACCAGGGCAACGCGTGCCGATGTAGCCCGAGAGGCCGGTACCTCTGTTGCCGTGGTCAGCTATGTCATCAATAACGGGCCGAGGCCGGTGGCAGAAGCGACCCGGCTTCGCGTGCTGGAGGCGGTGCAGAAAACCGGCTATCGCCCCAACAGTCTGGCCAGAGCACTGGCGCTGGGCACCACCAAAACCTACGGTCTTGTGGTGCCGGATATCGGCAACGCATTTATCGCTTCTTTCGCGCACGCGCTGCAGCAGGAAGCGCTAAGTAACGGCATGGTGATGCTGCTGGGCGACGCGGGTAACAGCCGTCAGCGCGAGCTGGAGCTAATCAATAACCTGCTCAGCCAGCAGGTTGATGGCCTGTTTTACAACAGTGTCGATCGTCATCCCTATATCGATATTATTCAGGCCAGCGGCACGCCGTTGGTGATGCTCGATCGCGTCGATCCCGCGCTGAATGTGAATATTTTGCGCGTGGACGAAGGCGAGGCGGCCCATCAGGTGACCACACATTTACTCAGCCACGGCTACCGGCAGGTTGGCGTTATCAGCGGGCCGCCAGAAATGTATAACGCTCAGGATCGTCTGGCAGGGTGGCGGCAGGCACTGGCCGATTTTGGCGTACCAGAGCGGCCCGAATGGATTTTTCCTGCGGCCTACACGCGCGAGGGCGGTTACCTGGCCACAAAAAAAATGTTGCGCGGCGACACGCTTCCCGAGGCGCTGTTCACTTCTAACGAGCTGCAGGCTATCGGCTGCGTGCGGGCGCTGGCAGAACACCAGCTCCGCGTGCCGCAGGATATTGCCCTGGTCTGTTTTAACGGGACGGAACAGTCTGCTTTTCATGTGCCTTCGTTGACCACGGTACGCCAGCCGGTAAACGCGATGGCAAAAAAAGCGCTGGCAATGCTGGCCGCGCCGCAAAGCAAGGTGCAGCTAAGCGAATTTTCACATCAGCTGCAAATTGGCGAGTCCTGCGGCTGTGGCCTTATTTGCGCGGTGGTGCAGGATTAATGAAAAGAGTGATTATCGACTGCGATCCGGGTAACGGCGTGACTGGCGCGAACGTGGATGATGGCCTGGCGCTGGCTTTGGCGATCGGGTCGCCGGCCATCTCGCTGGAAATGATCACCACCGTCGCGGGGAATACGCCGAGCCAGACCGGGTTTAACGTGGTCAAAGCGTTGCTGGCGAAGCTTGAGCTGGACGTGCCTGTATATAAAGGTGCCGACAGGGCGCTGGTGGAGCCGCCGGAGCCGTGGCGCGACGCGCTGGATAACCGCGTCTGGCGTTCGCAACTGGCCCATCTCTGGCAGGATGTTCGTCCGCCCCTGGCCTCTCAGGCACCCGATGAAGCGGCTGCCGACGCGATGGGCCGCCTGATTTGCGCCAACCCTGGCAAAATCACCCTGGTGGCGCTTGGGCCGCTGACCAATGTTGCGCTGGCGCTGGAGCGTTATCCGCAAATGGCGGAGGCCGTACAGGAGATCGCCATCATGGGCGGCGTATTTGCGCTGGACGACTTTGTCAAAGACACTAATTTTGGTCTGGATCCCGAAGCGGCGCGGCGAGTGTTGACCTGTGGTGCCTGCATTACGCTGGTGCCGATGGACGTGACCACACGCACAATGTTCACGCATGCCGATCTGCGGCGGATTGAAGCGCTTGATACGCCGCTGGCGGGATTCATTGCCGAAACGCTGCGGCCCTGGCTCGACTATTCCATGCAAACCCGCAAGCTGCCGGGCTGCTGGATCCACGACGTGCTGGTGGTGGCATGGCTACTCGATCAGCGTGTCGCCACGGCGGTGGACTATTATGTCGACGTGGAGCTGCGACCAGGAATGACGCGCGGCAAATCCTGGCGTTATCGTCTGCCGCTGCGGGTCGATACGGCGGTGGGTGAGCTGACCGGCGGGCTGGCGCACGTGCTGCAAACGGTGGATAACACCCGGCTGCTGGCGATGCTGGAGCAGGCGCTGAGAGGATAGCGGCATTCAGGCGACGCTCTGATGCGGTAGGAAACGGCTGAAGAAACCCGGCAACGCTTTGATACGGCAGGCAACGGCTGGAGAAACCGCGCGACGCTCTGATGCGGCAGGAAACCAGCGGGAGAAATCGGGCAACGCTTTGATGCGGCAGGAACCGGCTGAAGAAACCGCGTGATGCTCTGATGCGGCAGGAAACCAGCGGGAGAAACCGCGCAACGCTCTGATGCGGCAGGAATCGGCTGAAGAAACCGCGTGATGCTCTGATGTGGCAGGAACCAACTGGAGAAACCGCGCGACGCTCTGATGCGGCAGGGAAACGGCTGGAGAAACCGGGCAACGCTTTGATATGGAAGGAACCGGCTGAAGAAACCAGACAACGCTCTGATGCATCAGGAAACCGACTAAAGAAACCGGGCGGTATCTCTGATGCAGCAGGAGGTCGGCTGTACAGCCGTGAAGCTGTACAGCCGTGTCCATAATAAATGATGCAGGCTAGCCTTGCGCCCGCTGCCAACGTAGCGCGTCAATCAGCAGCAGCACCAGCAGGCTGATCCCCATTACCGGCAGGCTGACCGCCAGCGTCACGGTGCAGACCAGCAGCAAAAAGCGCGCGCTAAGACCCAGCTGCCGCCAGTGATATACCAGCGTTTCTGCCGGATGGCTGCCCTGGGCCGCCGGCCGCCGCAGCCACCACAGACGATAGCCAAGCACTATCAGCACGCAGAGGCCCAGCCCAAAGGCTGCCAGCAGCAGCTGGTTTGCCAGACCAAACAGCACGCCCATATGGGCATCCACGCCCCATCGGGTCAGTTTTGCCAGCAGGCCGTACTGCGCGAAAGTCACTTTGTCGGTAACGCGAAAAGTGGCGGGATCCACCGCTACGGTGTCCACTTTTGTAGGCCAGCGGCGGTCGATCTCGCTGACGATCCAGGCTTTATTCGCTTTAGTGGTCGGCCGTATTTCAATTTTTCCTGCCTGGATCCCGGCAGCGCTTGCGGCCTGCACCACGCCATCAAACTGCGTCGGTTTTATCGCCACAGCCGCGGCTTTCGGCATGGTCATGCCTGCCATATTGTGCCGGGGTGACGGAGCCATATGATGTCCGGCGTGCTCGTCCATCGGGCTGGGATTATCGGGCAGGAGCGAGGTATTGACGGCAGGCGTCATCCAACCGAAGTGGGCACGCAGGGCGGAAATATTATCGCCTGCCCAGCGTGACCAGGTGAGGCCGGTCGCCGAAAAGAAAAGCAGGCCGAGCAGCAGCACCAGTCCCAGGCTGCTGTGCCAGTAGCGCTGACGCAGTATCTGCCAGCCTCGCCCGTTGGTGCGGCGCGGTGAACGGCTGGTGGCCCAGAGCAGCAGGCCACCCAGCGCGGCGACCCACAGCCAGCTGGCGGCCAGTTCACTGTAATTTCTGCCGACATCGCCCAGCAGCATATTACGGTGCAAAGAGTCCAGCCAGGTACGCAGTGGCAGCACGCCGCTGGTACCGTAAACCGGTAACACTCCGCGGACTTCCAGCGTGGCGGGATCGACAAAAACGGCCGTGCTTTCAGAAGGCCCGGAGGTAGGCG
>DOOK01000470.1 GCA_003512805.1 Erwinia sp.
AACGCGCTATAGCTGTCTGTCAGCGGCTGCTCGCCTTTATAAATCCGTGTGGTCAGGTAACGACGGTCCAGCGCAGGATGCAGCTCTGCACCGGTGCTGTGCTGTACGCAATGATCTGGCCACCATATTTGCGGCAGGCCGTCCAGTTCGCCCAGCGTGCCCGCAGGCTGGCCCGCGACTGACGCAAAGCTGCCGTGGTTAGCCGGATGCCAGTCAAGCGTGGCCACCACAGGCCGCTGAAGCTGATAAAACGCTGCGGCGTAACGATTGGCTACGGTAATAGTCCTGTCGCCACCCTCGACGGCCAGGGCGCCACCCGGACAAAAATCGTTCTGCAGGTCAATCAGGATCAGAGCCTGGTGCATTTTTATCTCACTTTTCGTCAGGCGTCAGTTCACCACGCAGATTCACCTGCATTTTCTGGCGAACTTCATCGCTGGAAAGGTTCTGGCTGAGCAGAAAATGCAGTTTGGTCAGCGTGGCTTCAACGGTCATATCATAGCCGCTGACCACGCCAGCCAACGCCAGTGCATTGCCCGTAGCGTAGCCGCCCATATTGACTTTACCAGACATGCATTGCGTCAGATTCACCACCACGATGCCGCGATCGGACGCTTCTTTTAGCTCTTTCAAAAAGGCAGGGTTTTGTGGGGCGTTCCCTACGCCGTAGGAGCGCAGGATCAGCGCTTTTACCGGCTGGCGCAAAAAGTTGCTGACCACATCGGCAGAAATTCCTGGATAAATAGTGACCACGCCGACCGGCTGAGGCGTAATCGAACGAATAACCAGCGGGCCCTGACCACCAGGCGCAGCGGGCGTATTCAGGCGGCGGATATGGATCCCTGCTTCCAGCAGTGGGGCAAGATTAGGCGAGGCGAAGGCGTTAAAGCCATCGGCATGGGCCTTGGTGGTACGATTGCCGCGATACAGTTGATTGTTGAAGAAAAGGGCAACTTCATTAATAGGGTAGTTAGCGGCAACAAAGAGTGAATTAAGCAAATTCTGCTGTCCGTCAGAACGCAATTCGGCCAGCGGGATTTGTGACCCTGTCACAATTACCGGTTTAGCCAGATTCTCCAACATAAAAGAGAGCGCAGAAGCAGTGAACGCCATGGTATCGGTGCCGTGCAGGATGACAAAACCGTCGTATTTATCGTAGTTAGCCTGGATATCATCCGCAATCGTTTGCCAATCCTGCGGTGTCATATCGGAAGAATCAATCAGCGGCTGATACTCATGGATGGTGAAATCCGGCATTTCGGTACGATGAAATTCCGGCATCTTCGCCAGCTGGTTTTGCAGATGACCGGACACCGGCACGTAACCATGTTCGGAACGCTGCATGCCGATAGTACCGCCGGTATAGGCTACATAGATGGATTTTTTTTGCATGGGATTGAATTACTCAGGCTTGAAAAAGAGGGCAGTATAAGGGGAAAACCGGGGAAAAGCAGCCCGACCAGCGGGCCGCTTTCGGCTTATTTGACCTGGCTACAGGTCAGGCAGAACGCATAGCGGTTCTGTGGGTCGTTGAGATTATCAAACAGACCCGGCTGATTTTTCATTGCAGTCATCACGTCATACATCGGTGCAGGCAAATAAACCTGCAGCGCCGCAGGCAGGGCGGCACGTACCGATGCATCCAGCTGGCTAAACAGCAGATCGGCAAAACCGGGCTCGTCCTGATACCAGTTCAGCTGGGCCTGCTTAAGATGGGCCAGTTCTGCTGCTTTGGCTACCGCGTCATCAAAATCACCCAGCGAGTCGACCAGTCCGTTGTTTTTGGCATCGCTGCCTGTCCAGACATGACCCTGAGCAATTTGATCGATCTGTTCCGGCGTTTTCCCGCGAGAGTGGGCTACCAGCCCCAGGAAGTTTTTATAGCCGTTTTCAATGCTCAGCTGCATCAGCTGCTGCACTTCTGGCGGCAGGGCCTTGGTCGTTGCCACGTCCGCCAGCGGTGAGGTGGCTACGCCGTCGGTATGCACACCAATGGCATCCAGCGAGTTTTCAACCGTATTGATGACGCCAAAGATACCGATAGAGCCGGTCAGCGTGCTCGGGCTGGCAATAATGTAACTGGCTGGCGTGGAAATCCAGTAGCCTCCCGAAGCGGCCATACCGCCCATCGACACCACTACTGGCTTGCCGACCTCTTTGGCTGCCGCCAGTTCCTCACGTATGGTTTCAGACGCGCTGACGCTGCCGCCAGGGCTGTTAACGCGCAGAATAATCGCCTTGACCTGGTCATCCAGGCGCGCTTTACGGATAGCCAGCGCGGTGGTATCGCCGCCGACATTACCTGGCGTTTCTTCGCCGTCCATAATCGCGCCGTTAGCCATAATGACGGCAATATTGCCGTTGGCTGCCGGTTTGTCTTTGATCGCGTAGTCGTAGATGCTGGTGCCCTTAAAGTCTTGTGCCTGCTTGTCCCAGCCAAAAATTTTGCCCAGCTCTCTGTCCACGACTGAACGAGAAGCCAGTTCGTCTACCAGCTTGTTGTCTTTTGCATAGCGCGCGGTATCGCCACCCACTTTTTGCAAACCGTCAAGCACGCCTTGCGCCCCAGGGAACAGCTGCTGTGGAGTAGTCTGCCGGTTGGCGGCGAGGGTATTAAGGTAGTTCTGCCACAGCTCGCCAATCCAGCGGCTGTCCGCATCGCGCGCGGCAGGTGACATATCATCACGCAGGAAAGGCTCCACGGCAGACTTGTAGGTGCCCACGCGGAAAACGTGAGAACTGACTTTCAGCTTGTCCAGCAGCGTTTTGTAGTAAAGCCCGTTAGTAGCGAAACCGTGTAAATCGACCGTGCCCTGTGGCGACAGATAAATTTTGTTGGCGAAGCTGGCAAGATAGTATTGCGCCTGGCTGTAACTGTCGCCGGTAGCATAAATCTGTTTACCGCTGTCACGGAACTCGCGCAGCGCTTTGCCGATATAGCTCAACGAGGGCTGGTCCGCCCCGGCGAAATCACGCAGATCGAGTACCATACCGGTAATATTGCCATCATTTTTCGCCTGGCGAATGGCATCCACCACGTCAAACAGCGAATTCTCTTTAAGGCGATCGCTGCTGGTCCCCAGCAGCTGACGGCCAAGCTTGCTGAGCTTATTGCTGACGGAAGGCTTATCGACAACGACGCCGGCCAGGTCAACAATCAGTGCGCCTTTCTGCGTTTCAACCGGTGCAGAGGATTTGGTAAACTGGAAGTACCCCACGGCGCAGATCAAAATCAGCAGTACCAGGAAAAGATTAAGGATAAATTCCCGAATAAAATTCAGCAGGCGCCAGGCCCCTTTAAAAACGCCAGCGATCGCTCGCCACAAAGTGCGCATAGTCTCTCCATAATCGCGATAAAAAACCCGGAAATTCGACGGAAAGCAGCCCGTGCCGGGTCAGGATGGTGACATCCTAAAGAGCAGGGACAAACTTGTCAGCAGGAAAAAGCGGAATGCTGTAACAAATCATCATCCTGTGCTAGCTTCAGCAGCTCAGTATTATGATCAGGAGTAAGTTATGGACGCACTGGATCTGGTAGTTAACCGTCGTTCCGCCTCACGCTTAAGCGAGCCTGCGCCCGCCGGAGAAGCGCTGGAAAATATTATTCGCGCCGGGATGCGCGCGCCCGATCACGGCACCCTACAACCCTGGCGGTTTACTGTCATTGAGAACGAAGGGCGCGACCGCTTCAGTCAGCTGCTGGAAAAAGCTGCGCGTGACGACAATATGGAACCGAAAGCAATTGAAAAAGCAAAGCAGTCGCCGTTTCGTGCCCCAATGATTATTACCGTAGTGGCCCATTGCGAAGAACACCATAAGGTGCCTCGCTGGGAACAGGTGGTCTCCGCTGGCTGTGCGGTAATGGCAATGCAGATGGCGGCCGTGGCTCAGGGCTTTAACGGTATCTGGCGCAGTGGAGCCTGGACTGAGCATCACGCGGTGCGGGAAGCGTTTAAGTGTCGCGAGCAGGACGCTATTGTCGGCTTCCTTTACTTAGGTACGCCGCAGCTGAAATCCTCCACCACGCTGGTCCCACCCGACACGGCGCCTTTTGTCAGCTATTTCTGACAGATCCTCAGCTTCAGAAAAGGCAAAATAGTCGCGTGGCCGTTATTTTGCCGGGATAATAAGCAAACGGACGGTGAAACGCTTATCACCGTCTGCTGAAAACGCTACCATCTATCCACTTTTGTCCCCCTGAAGGAAGTCATCGCCGGATGCGTTTGTTTATTGCCGAAAAACCCAGCCTCGCCCGCGCGATTGCGGACGTTCTCCCCAAGCCACATCGCCGAGGCGACGGCTATATCGCCTGCGGCAGCGAGGATGTCGTCACCTGGTGCGTTGGCCACCTGCTTGAGCAGGCGCAGCCCGACAGCTATGACAGCCGCTATGCGCGCTGGGCACTGGCCGACTTGCCTATCGTGCCGGAAAAATGGCGGCTGCAACCGCGCCCCTCCGTAG
>DOOK01000008.1:0-5070 GCA_003512805.1 Erwinia sp.
TGGCGGTCCAGCTGCGCGATACGTTTTGAGAGGTCGTCCAGTGCGGTTTTGCTGGCGCTCAGCTTACGCTCCAGCACCATCATGCTCAGGGTATAGCGGGTCAGCTCCGCACCTGCGCCGTGACGACTGCTGCTGTTCAGCACCGCAATCAGCGTCTCCAGGCCGAAGCGCAGGTTTTCCTCTTTGCCGCCGTAAACGGCCAGCGTTGAGGCGGGATTAAGATCGACCACGCTCGACAGCGACACCTTCAGCGACTCGGGCGGGCAGTGTCCCTGATGCGCCAGCTGCTGTACCAGATGCGCGCCCTGGCAAATGCCCGCGAGGGCCAGCGTAATATCGTAATAATTTTTTGCCACGGTAACTCCTGTATGCGCCGCCGGGCGGTTTGCCGCACGGCATCACCTTTTTAAAGCGGGAGGCGCTCTTCGATAATGCCGCCGCCCAGACAAATGTCGCCCTGATAAAAGACGGCGGACTGGCCTGGCGTAACGGCAGCAACCGGCTCGTCAAAACGCACGTCCAGACGATCGGGCCCCAGCGGCGTTACCGTACAGGGAATATCGCTCTGGCGATAGCGGGTTTTCACCGTGCAGCGCACTGGCGCGGTAAGAGATTCGCGATCGACCAGGTGCAGCTGCTGGGCAATCAGCCCAACCGACATCAGGCGCGGGTGGTCGTGGCCCTGTGCAACGACCAGCAGGTTATTAGCAACGTCTTTATCCACCACGTACCATGGCTCTTCGCTGCCCTCTTTCGTTCCGCCAATCCCCAGTCCCTTGCGCTGGCCCAGCGTATGGTACATCAGCCCCTGGTGCTCGCCCACGACGTCGCCTTCCGTACTGACGATTGCGCCGGGTTGAGCGGGCAGATAGCGCCCCAGGAAATCGCGGAACTTGCGTTCACCGATAAAGCAGATGCCGGTAGAGTCTTTCTTCTTCGCCGTGACCAGCTCCAGATCTTCGGCGATGCGGCGCACTTCCGGCTTGGTTAGCTCGCCAACGGGAAAGAGGCTCTGCGCAATTTGCTCATGGCCCAGCGTATACAGGAAGTAGCTTTGGTCTTTATTGTCGTCCAGGCCACGTAAAAGCTGGCTTTTGCCGTCAACATCACGACGACGCACATAGTGCCCGGTAGCGATAAAATCCGCGCCAAGATCTTCAGCAGCGAACTCCAGGAAGGCTTTGAATTTGATCTCTTTGTTGCAGAGAATATCCGGGTTAGGCGTGCGTCCGGCTTTATATTCTTCAAGGAAATGCTCGAACACGTTGTCCCAGTATTCCGCCGCAAAGTTGACCGTATGCAGAGGGATACCCAGCTTGTCGCAGACCGCCTGCGCATCGGCCAGGTCTTCCGCGGCGGTACAGTATTCCTCACCGTCATCCTCTTCCCAGTTTTTCATAAACAGGCCTTCAACCTGATAACCCTGCTGTTGCAGTAACCAGGCAGAAACGGAGGAGTCCACACCGCCGGACATTCCGACGATCACTTTTTTATTTAACGACATGAGAAATACCCGACTTTGAGTTGCAGTTAAAGGCTGCACTTTAAAATTGCGGCATATTCTACCACGCGTCAGCGGCGGGCGCATCCTCGCTAAAGGGCCACTGAAACGCGCTCAGTACCTCAAGCGGGTAGCGGACGTCCTGCTGATAAATCCGTAAACTTTCCGCAACCAGCGGAGAACGGAGCTTTTTAGCGCCGATAATCGCGTCCGGCGGCAACCATAATGCCCGATCGATATCGCGATCCTGAGGGCTGGTCGGCAGCATTTTCGGTAAATCGAGCGCGAACAAAAAACGCAGAAACGGCGTATTGTCGGGCGCGATCCACTGGTGCAGACGCAAAAAAGCCTGGGGGACAGCCTCAAGGCCTGTTTCTTCGTTCAATTCGCGCGCGGCGGCCTGTAACAGGGTCTCGTTGGCTTCAAGGTGGCCGGCGGGCTGATTCCAGGTTGCGCGGCCGCGTACCATCTCTTCGACCACCAAAAAATGGCCTTCTGCCTGAACGACGGTTGCTACGGTAACGTGCGGTTTAAACATGCTTACTCCTTGCTGTTAAAAGCCTGAAGAGGGAAGTCGCCGGTAACGTCGCGCCATTCGCCGGGCGATAAATTTTGCAGTGCCGTATTGCCCATAGCAAAGCGGATCAGACGCAGGGTAGGAAAGCCGATATGGGCGGTCATACGTCGCACCTGACGGTTTCTTCCCTCGAACAACGTGATTTTCAGCCAGCTGGTGGGAATGGCTTTGCGTTCGCGCACCGGCGGGTTGCGCGGCCAGAGCCACTCAGGTTCCGGGACGATTTCTATCCCAGCGGGCAGAGTAGAACCATCTTTCAGATTAACGCCATCGCGCAGCGGCTGAATATCGCTCTCCACCGGGACGCCTTCCACCTGAACATAATAGATTTTCCCGGTACGTTTGCCCGGCTGGGTCAGTGTAGCCTGGAGGGCACCATCGTTAGTCAACACCATCAGCCCTTCGCTGTCGCGGTCCAGGCGGCCGGCGGCATAAACGCCGCTAATGGGAATAAAATCTTTCAGCGTGCGGCGACCTGCCTCGTCGCTGAACTGCGGCAGCACGTCAAAAGGTTTGTTAAAAACGATAACACGCCTTGGCCCCTTATCGACGGGTTTCGCGCTACGGGCCGGGCTGAAACGTTTAAGGCGGTGATTATTAACGGAAGATTTACGCATAGTCTTTGCACTTGTTCACAATGGGCGCATTATAACGCAAAGCGGTGAAGATTGGCGCGGCGTGAATATTCGAGTAGTATTGACGCGCATCTTACAAATCATTAACAAAAAAGCGCTCGAAGGAGAGGTTAATGGAAAGCAAAGTAGTTGTTCCGGCGGAAGGTCAGAAAATCACCCTGGATCAGGGCAAGCTGAACGTCCCAAACAATCCAATCATCCCTTTTATTGAAGGGGACGGTATTGGGGTCGACGTTTCTCCCGTGATGATCAAGGTGGTCGATGCCGCCGTGCAGAAAGCTTATAACGGTGAGCGTAAAATTTCCTGGATGGAAATTTATACCGGCGAGAAATCAGTAGAACTGTACGGTCAGGATGTCTGGCTGCCACAGGAGACCCTCGATTTAATCAAAGAGTACCGTGTGGCAATTAAAGGCCCACTGACCACGCCAGTTGGCGGCGGTATTCGTTCCCTGAACGTGGCTCTGCGCCAGCAGCTGGATCTCTACATCTGTCTGCGCCCGGTCCGTTACTATACCGGCACGCCAAGCCCGGTTAAGCGTCCTGAAGAGACCGATATGGTGATCTTCCGCGAGAACTCCGAAGATATCTATGCCGGTATCGAGTGGAAAGCCGGTACGCCGGAAGCGGATAAAGTGATCAAGTTCCTGCGCGATGAAATGGGCGTGAAGAAAATTCGCTTCCCTGAGCAGTGCGGTATCGGCGTCAAGCCTTGTTCAGAAGCAGGCACCAAACGTCTGGTACGTGCGGCCATTGAATACGCTATCACTAACGATCGCGACTCTGTGACCCTGGTACACAAAGGCAACATCATGAAGTTCACCGAAGGCGCTTTCAAAGACTGGGGTTACCAGCTGGCGAAAGAAGAGTTCGGCGGCGAGCTGATTGACGGTGGCCCGTGGATGAAGATCAAGAACCCGAACACCGGCAAAGAAATCGTGATTAAAGACGTGATTGCCGATGCGTTCCTGCAGCAGATCCTGCTGCGTCCGGCAGAATACGACGTCATCGCCTGTATGAACCTGAACGGTGACTACATCTCCGACGCCCTGGCGGCGCAGGTTGGCGGTATCGGTATTGCGCCTGGCGCCAACATCGGCGACGAATGCGCGCTGTTTGAAGCGACTCACGGCACAGCGCCTAAATATGCTGGTCAGGATAAAGTGAACCCGGGTTCCGTTATTCTGTCCGCAGAAATGATGCTGCGTCACATGGAGTGGTTCGAAGCCGCAGACCTGATTGTTAAAGGTATGGAAGGCGCCATCGCGGCTAAAACCGTCACCTATGACTTCGAACGTCTGATGGACGGCGCTAAGCTGCTGAAATCTTCAGAGTTTGGCGATGCTATGATTCAGCACATGTAAGCTGAGTTTTGCAATATGTAGCCAACATAGATGTAATATTTATGTTGGCTTTTCTCTTCCTCGTCCTTTCCCCAAAACTTCCCAAAACTCTTCCCCAAAAAAACTGGCTATAAAATATGCTGCTCAGACGGCTGCAACCGTCCCGTCTTTTCCACGGTCATCATGCAATTTTACCGTCTGTTGGGTAACTTATGACCGGATAATTTTTGTGTATCGAGCTCAGCGCTACGCAGAACCCTAACGGCGAATGGATAACTGACTCCCGGTATCCAGCAGATAAAAATTGCTAAGAAGTAGATTGTTTTTCTGCGTTGCCTGAAGGCCGGGGCTGATTAAATCCGAATATTTTGGCCAGCTGTTAACGGAAAAGCTTCATCTTATAGCTTTTGCTGTTTAGCGGTTTTTACAGAGATTTCCTGTAAAAATTCACAAAAAAACGGGTAGAAATGATTGGGTGAATTTTTTATTTGCGGGCGAAAGAGAAGCAGACAGTGACTAAAATAATACTGGCGGAAAAGATTGTAAAAACGGTTGCCGTTAAACCGGCCTGTGTAATGAATTGAGCATAGTCGCCAAAGAGTATCAGGCCGGGCTTTTACTGGCCTGTTAGTTTATTTATTAAACAGGCGATTGCAGGCCACGCCTGAGGCAATCAAAAATATCAATATCTTCAATGCTGCAAAATCTTGCCAGTACGTAAAAACGAGGAAAGCAAAAATAAGCGTTAAGAACAAAGGTAACTTTACGCAAAGCCATTCCCAAATGAGCTCTTTCCACCAATACCTGAACATTTTTTTCATTTTTTTAGCCTTATGCTCGTCCCTACTCTTTTCTTATTCACCTGGAAAACGGGGAGCCTGTTATCTTTCTCAACGGCCATCGTTCTTGTTAACAAACAGATTCTTTTCCCGAATTTTACCGGGAAAAAGTGCTCAATTGGCAGGGTAATAACCAGAAAAAGCATTAAAACTACCTTTCTTCCTTTCTTCCTTT
>DOOK01000008.1:5371-5702 GCA_003512805.1 Erwinia sp.
CTTCCTTTCTTCCTTTCTTCCAGCCCGTGAGTGACGACCAGCGTGACCGTTCATTATGTAATGCTGCTATGGCGGCATTGGAAAGGGCGCTAACAGCCCGATCGCGGATAATACATACCTGAACCGTCCTGATGTTAACCGAGGCAGCGTGTCATCCAGGTAATGACAATCTGGTGCCTTTTTATGCCTGATCGCTGGCAGACTATGCAGACTATGCAGACTATGCAGACTATGCAGACTATGCAGACTATGCAGACTGTGCAGGCTAGCAAGTTTCACCTCTGTCCCTCCACGCCATGAGACCTGAATTCGGCGGGTCTTACCTCTGTTC
>DOOK01000330.1 GCA_003512805.1 Erwinia sp.
CCACTTCCCACTTCCCACTTCTTATATAATAAATTATTTTCCGTGCATGCTATCAATCAATTAGTTCATTAAATCAGTAGCTTAATTATTTTTTAAGGTGAATTTACTGCGGTATTGAGCCGTGATAAATGAAAATCAGCTAAAGAAAATAGCAACATAGCTAGCAACCCTGTTGCTAAATAACATCCTTCTCCTTCTCCTTCTCCTTCTCCTTCTCCTTCTCCTTCTCCTTCTCTTTCTCCTTTCAACCTCTTTTTCCCGTTCTTTTCAGGCTCTTCACGGGACGCCTCTGAAGAGTTCATATAATTCTGTATGAATATCTTAGAGTGATATTTGTCACGTCATTTTATAAGAGTCATACAACCGTTATGAAACTCAACATATCCCGCTCGGCTCGCTTCTACGTGATGAAAACTTATGCCAGTATACTGATTGACATAGTGCCGCAGGGTGACAAAGAGGCCAGAGTGAGCAACAGAACAGAAGCGCTGCAACAGCAGCTGGCAAAACGCATCATGTTGCTTGATGGCGGCATGGGGACCATGATCCAAAGCTATCGCCTGAGCGAAGAGGATTTTCGCGGTGAGCGATTTGCTGACTGGCAGAGCGACCTGAAAGGCAATAACGATCTGCTGGTGCTGACGCGTCCCGACGTGATAAGCGAGATCCACCATGCCTATCTGCAGGCGGGCGCAGACATTCTGGAAACCAACACTTTCAATGCTACCTCTGTGGCAATGGCGGATTACCGGATGGAATCGCTGTCGGCGGAAATCAATTACGTCGCCGCGAAGCTGGCCCGTGAATGTGCCGATGCCTGGACCACCCGCACGCCAGCAAAGCCGCGCTATGTTGCAGGCGTTTTGGGGCCGACTAATCGCACCTGTTCTATTTCACCGGACGTTAACGATCCTGCCTTTCGCAACATCACTTTCAATCAGCTGGTCGAAGCCTACCGTGAATCAACGAAGGCGCTGATAGCGGGCGGTGTCGATATCATTATGATCGAAACCGTTTTTGATACGTTGAACGCCAAAGCAGCCATTTTCGCGGTACAAAGCGAATTTGACGAGCAGGGCATTACGCTGCCGCTGATGATTTCGGGCACTATTACCGATGCATCCGGTCGTACCCTTTCCGGGCAGACTACGGAAGCTTTTTATCATTCGCTACGTCATGGACAACCGCTCTCTTTCGGGCTGAACTGCGCACTGGGGCCGGACGAGCTGCGCCAGTATGTGGCAGAGCTGTCGCGCATTGCAGAAAGCTACGTGTCCGCGCATCCCAATGCTGGCCTGCCGAACGCCTTTGGTGAATACGATCTGGACGCTGACATCATGGCGCAGCAAATAGGGGAATGGGCACGGTCGGGTTTTTTAAATATTGTTGGCGGCTGCTGCGGTACTACTCCGGCACATATTGCCGCGATGGCCGCTGCGGTGGAAGGCGTAACGCCTCGCCAGTTGCCGGATCTGCCCGTGGCCTGTCGTCTTTCCGGCCTTGAACCGTTAAACATCAGCGCCGACACGCTGTTCGTTAACGTGGGTGAGCGTACCAATGTGACCGGCTCGGCAAAATTTAAGCGTCTGATCAAAGAGGAGAAGTACAACGAGGCGCTGGAAGTCGCATTGCAGCAGGTAGAAAGCGGCGCGCAGATCATTGATATCAATATGGACGAGGGCATGCTGGATGCAGAGGCGGCGATGGTGCGTTTCCTTAACTTGATTGCTGGCGAACCGGACATCGCGCGCGTGCCGGTAATGATTGATTCCTCTAAATGGGAGGTTATTGAGAAAGGCCTGCAATGTATTCAGGGCAAGGGCATCGTTAACTCTGTTTCGATGAAGGAAGGCGTGGAAGCCTTTATCCACCATGCTCGTCTTGTGCGACGTTATGGCGCAGCGATGGTAGTGATGGCATTTGATGAAGTTGGCCAGGCGGATACGCGCGAACGTAAAATCGACATCTGCCGCCGTGCCTACCGCATCCTGACGCAAGATGTTGGCTTCCCGCCGGAAGATATCATTTTCGACCCTAATATTTTCGCGGTTGCTACCGGCATTGAAGAGCACAACAACTACGCGATGGATTTCATCGGTGCCTGTGAAGATATTAAACGAGAATTGCCGTATGCAATGATCTCAGGCGGCGTTTCCAACGTCTCCTTCTCTTTCCGGGGTAACGATCCGGTACGCGAAGCTATTCACGCGGTTTTCCTCTATTACGCTATTCGCAACGGTATGGATATGGGGATAGTCAACGCCGGACAGCTGGCTATCTATGACGATTTGGCACCCGCGTTACGTGATGCAGTAGAGGATGTGGTGCTTAACCGGCGTGAAGACAGTACCGAGCGGCTACTGGCTCTTGCGGAAGAATATCGGGGCAGTAAAGCAGGCGACGAAAACAAACCGCAGGCGGAATGGCGCCGCTGGGAAGTCGGGAAACGGCTGGAATATTCATTGGTTAAAGGGATTACCGAGTTTATCGAAGAGGATACCGAGGCCGCTCGCCAGCAGGCAAGTCGCCCGATTGAGGTGATCGAAGGGCCGCTAATGGCAGGTATGAACGTGGTTGGCGATCTGTTTGGCGAAGGCAAAATGTTCCTGCCGCAGGTGGTGAAATCGGCAAGAGTAATGAAGCAGGCTGTCGCTTATCTCGAGCCTTACATTGAAGCGAGTAAAGAGAAGGGCAGCACTAACGGCAAAATCGTACTGGCTACGGTAAAAGGTGATGTTCATGACATTGGTAAGAACATCGTCGGCGTGGTTCTGCAATGCAACAACTACGAGATTATCGATCTGGGCGTGATGGTGCCCGGTGATAAAATCCTTAAAACGGCCAGAGAACAGCATGCCGATATTATTGGTTTATCGGGGCTGATTACGCCGTCGCTGGATGAAATGGTCAACGTGGCGAAAGAGATGGAGCGACAGGGCTTTACGCTGCCGCTGCTTATCGGCGGCGCGACCACCTCCAAAGCGCACACGGCGGTAAAAATCGAGCAAAACTACAGCGGCCCCACGGTTTACGTACAAAATGCTTCGCGCACGGTCGGCGTGGTTTCAGCACTGCTTTCCGCCACGCAGCGTGGGGACTTCGTCGTCCGCACGCGTAAAGAATATGAAACGGTGCGTATCCAGCATGGACGTAAAAAACCGCGTACGCCGCCGGTTTCGCTGGCGGCGGCAAGGGCTAACGCAGGGAGACTGGATTGGGAAAACTATACGCCACCGGTCCCCCATCAGCTGGGCGTGAGCGAAGTAAGCGCGACCATTGAAACGCTGCGGCACTATATCGACTGGACGCCATTTTTTATGACCTGGTCGCTGGCGGGTAAATACCCACGTATCCTGGAAGATGAGGTGGTTGGCGACGAAGCGAAACGGCTCTTCGCCGAGGCAAATGCGATGCTGGATGAGCTGAGCGCGAAGCAGGCGCTTACACCTCGAGGGGTGGTAGGGATTTTCCCGGCTAATCGCGTCGGCGACGATATCCATATTTACCGCGACGAGGCGCGCCGTCATGTACTGCAAGTCAGCCATCACTTACGTCAGCAGACTGAAAAAACGGACTTCGCCAATTACTGCCTGGCCGATTTTGTGGCACCGGTCTCCAGCCACAAAGCGGACTATCTGGGCGCGTTTGCCGTTACGGGCGGCCTGGAGGAGGATTCGCTGGCGCAAGCGTATGACGCAGCCCATGACGACTACAACAAAATTATGGTGAAAGCACTGGCAGATCGTCTGGCAGAAGCGATCGCGGAATACCTGCATGAGCGAGTCCGTAAGGTGATTTGGGGGTTCGCACCTACGGAGAACCTGAGCAACGAAGAGCTGATCCGCGAGAACTACCAGGGTATCCGTCCGGCTCCGGGTTATGCGGCCTGTCCGGAACATACCGAGAAAGCGACTATCTGGCAGCTGCTGGATGTAGAGGCCCACACCGGCATGAAGCTGACGGAGTCTTTCGCCATGTGGCCCGGCGCGTCGGTTTCCGGCTGGTACTTCAGCCATCCGCAAAGTAAATATTTTGCCGTGGCCCAGCTGCAGCGAGATCAGATCGAAGACTATGCACGGCGTAAAGGCATGACGGTCAGCGAAGTTGAGCGCTGGCTGGCCCCAAATTTGGGCTATGACGCTGACTGATTATCACCAGGGCCGCTGTGCCCTGTTTTATGCCCGCCTTTTTCATCCCCTGCCAGGCTGATGCCCCTTTTCCGATGCCGGGCCGATAATATGACGCTGATTAAAAAGATTTTTCGCCAGAGCGACTAAACTTAGGGCAACAGTCTGTCATCAGGACTAAAGCTATTATGTATGAATATTTAAGAGGCTGATATCCGTGCTGACCCTACTTAATTTACTTTCTGCCGTGGCGCTGCTGGTCTGGGGAACGCATATTGTTCGTACCGGCATTATGCGAGTTTACGGCGCCGATCTTCGTCGTGTGCTCAGCCGTAGCGTGGCAAAAAAACCGATGGCTTTCGTAGCAGGTATCGGTGTAACCGCGCTGGTGCAGAGCAGCAATGCCACCACCATGTTGGTAACGTCGTTTGTGGCGCAGGAGCTGGTGGGATTGACGCCCGCGCTGGTGATCATTTTGGGCGCGGACGTGGGCACCGCGTTAATGGCACGTATTCTTACCTTTGACCTTTCCTGGCTGTCGCCGCTGTTTATTTTCTTTGGCGTTGTCTTTTTTCTGGGCCGCAAGCAAACGCGCGCTGGTCAGCTTGGCCGCACCAGTATTGGGCTGGGGTTGATCCTGCTGGCGTTACAGCTGATTGTCGCAGCGGCGAGGCCGATTACTCAGGCGGCAGGCGTGCAGGTTATCTTCTCCTCGCTGACTGGCGACGTGATGCTGGATGCGCTGATTGGCGCCGTGTTTGCCATTATCAGTTACTCCAGTCTGGCGGCGGTGCTCATTACCGCCACGCTGACCGCGACCGGCGTTATCTCCTTCAAAGTGGCGCTGTGTCTGGTTATCGGTGCGAACTTAGGCAGCGGCCTGTTGGCCATGCTGAACAACAGCGGCTCGAACGCCGCCGGCAAGCAGGTGGCGCTGGGTAGCCTGTTGTTTAAATTTATCGGCTCGCTCATGGTGTTACCCTTTATCGATCTGTTGGCGGTCTGGCTACAAAAACTGCCGGTCAATGACGAAGAGCTGGTGATCTTTTTCCACGTGTTCTACAACCTGATCCGCTGCCTGGTGATGGTGCCTTTTACCGATCTGATGGCCGATCTATGCCAGCGTATTATTCGTGAGGAGCCGGAAACGGATCTGCGGCTGAAGCCGAAACATCTGGACAGCAGCGCGCTGGATACGCCCGCACTGGCGTTGGCCAATGCTTCACGAGAAACGCTGCGCATAGGCGACGTGCTGGAACAGATGCTGACCAGCTTCAGTAAAGTGATGCACGGCGAGCTGCGTGAAGAGCGGGAAATCCGGCGGCTGGATGACGATGTTGACGTGCTTTACACCGCCATCAAGCTCTACCTGGCGCAGATGCCCAAAGAAGATCTGCCGGAAGAGGATTCACGTCGCTGGGCGGAAACCATCGAAATGGCGCTGAACCTGGAAATGGCGGGCGATATTCTGGAGCGTATGGGCGGCGAGGTGGTGGACAAATCGCTGAACGCGCACCGGGCTTTTTCGGTGGAAGGCGTGGGCGAACTGGATTCGCTGCTGGAGCAGCTCAACGCTAACCTGCGCCTTAGCCTGTCAGTATTTTTATCGCGTGACATCACCAGCGCCAAGCGGCTGCGGCGCGCCAAGCACCGTTTCCGCATTACGACTCGCCGCTATTCGCATAAGCATGTCGATCGGCTGCACCAGCATAACGTACAGAGTATAGAAACCAGTTCGCTGCATCTGGGTCTGTTGGGCGATATGAAAAGGCTGAACTCGCTATTTTGTGCGGTAGCCTATAGCGTACTGGAGCAGCCTGACGACACAAGGGATGAGGAATAGTGCCCCCCGCCAGCGCGCGGGGGGATGAAGACTATTTTTTGATAGGTTTGCTGGACCAGTAGCCTGCCAGCAGCGACCCGGAGAGGTTGTGCCAGACGGAAAACAGTGCACCCGGCAGGGCGGCCAGCGGGGAGAAGTACAGCTTGCCCAGCGTCGCCGCCAGCCCGGAGTTCTGCATGCCGACCTCCAGTGCCAGCGTGCGGCAGGTAGACTCATCGAAGCCAAACAGCTTGCCACCCCAGTAACCGCCCAGCAGGCCGATGGCGTTATGCAGGATCACCGCGGCAATCACCATCAATCCTACCGAACCGATAAAGCCCTGGCTGCCCGCCACCACGGCGCTGATAATCAGCAGAATGCAGACCATCGAAAAGGCGGGCAGATAAGGTTCCACACGCCGAACCACGCCGTGCATAGTGTGGTGAACAATCAGGCCAATGCCGATCGGCACTACGACGATTTTGACGATGCTCAGCAGCATGCCAACGACATCTACCTGAATATGCGTATCCACATAAAGCTTAGTAAGCAGCGGCGTGGCGAACACGCCTACCAGCGCGGACACGGACGAGATCGTCACCGACAGCGCTACGTCGCCTTTAGCCAGATAGATCATCACGTTAGAAGCTGTCCCGCTGGCCACGCTGCCGACGAGGATCATACCCGCCGCCAGATCAGGCGGCATCTTAAAGAGCTTTGCCAGCGCCCAAGATCGGAAGAGCGNNAAAAACGTCCCGGCGAACACCGGCGCCGGTCGGGTCAGCACGCGTTTAAAATCGTTGATATTCAGCGTCACGCCCATCCCGAACATAATCAGCATCAGCAAATAAGTCACCCATGGGCCAATGCCCAGAAAGGTTGTGGGCGTGTACCAGGCGGCGAGGGAAAGCAGGACTGCCCATAACGGGAACAGTCGGGTAACGATGGCAAGCATAGCCAGACTTCCTTTTGATGTTGTGATAACAGAGTGGCCGTTTTCCCGGAACGGGGGAAAAGCGGTCGTCGAATCATAGCATCAGCACATGGGAAAGGAAGGACGAGCCGGCAGCGACGGAAGAACGGAAGGAAAGGGCGGGTCAGCGGCGATCTGTCCTTCAGGTATTACGCTTTTTTTGCCAGCAAAACACGCTAAATCAGCCCACCACTATCGGCATAGCCCAAAACATCCACGGCTGATCGAGCGTCCAGCCGCCCTCGAAAATAGCCATGGCAGTGCTGCGTGCCGGGTTAACCGGGCTATCGGTAATCGGAATGCTGACCAGATGGAACAGACCAATAGCGATGGGCGTACAGCCCTGCGGTGCAGGTTTGTTGTTCGCGCGATGGGTAACGATAGGGAAAATAGTGGTCAGCACGGCCTCTGTTATCATGCCGTATAGCCGGGAAAAGTCGCGGCGACGACCGCAGCCGCCGAAAACCAGTACAAAAGTTCCCAGTGACTCAGCCACTAACCTACGCATGGTTTGCTCAGTTGTTTGAGGTAACGCCCTGATTATTACGGGCTTGCCCAACCGAAAAATCAACGGAACGGAGAATGGACTGCCTGCAGGCGGATTTGCCGCTTTCTTAACGGCTGGCTTGGGCCAGGTCAAAAGCTAAGCGGAGGCGGGATAAAGCGGTGAAAGCAGACAGCCAGAAAAGTAAAAACCGGGCGGGCGTCCGGTTTTGAACCCTATTCAAACAGGTTTTTATGCAGCGCCTGCACCACCTGCTCGGCATCATTGCCCGGCACCAGGAAGCAAAGGTTATAGCTGCTTGCGCCGTAGCAGATCAGGCGCAGGTTAAACGGCTCCAGCACGCCGAAAACCTCTTTGCCAACGCCGCAGGCTTTGGAAAGTTGATTGCCGATCAGCGCCACCAGCGCGAGGTTCTCTTCTACTTCCACACGGCACAGCGAAGAGAGTTCGGTTAGCAGCGCCTGCGTCAACAGGCCATCACTGTTGGAGGTGGAGCCGGTCGTGTCCAGCGTCAATGCCACACTCACTTCGGAAGTGGTAATCAAATCGACCGAAATATTATGGCGCGCAAGAATGGTAAAGACTTCGACCAGAAAGCCGCGGGCGTGCAGCATATTCAGGCTGTGCAGCGTCAGCAACGTCTGTTTGCGACGCAGGGCCAGCGCGCGGAACAGCGGCGGATCCTGCGTTTCGTTGCAGACGCGCGTGCCGCCAGCGGCAGGGTCTTTACTGGAGCCGACGAAAACGGGAATGTCGCTGCGTACCGCAGGCAACAGCGTGGCCGGATGCAGCACTTTGGCCCCAAAGGTCGCCATCTCGGCGGCTTCTTCAAAGGTGATCTCATCGATACGTTTTGCCGTTGGCACTACGCGCGGATCGGTAGTATAAATTCCCGGCACATCCGTCCAGATATCAATCCGGCTGGCATGCAGCGCTTCGCCCAACAGCGCTGCGGTATAATCGCTGCCGCCGCGCCCCAGCGTGGTGGTACGCCCTTTGGCTTCGCTGCCGATAAATCCCTGCGTCACGATCAGCGCTTTTTCCAGACGCGGTGCCAGTTGCGCCTGTGCCAGCTCGGCAAGCAGCGTGATATCTGCTTCCGCGCGGCCAAAGCGGTCATCGGTGCGCAGCACTTTACGCACATCAAACCATTCGGCGGCGGCCTGACGCTGACGCAGGACTTCCACAAACAGCAGGCTTGACATCAGTTCGCCGTGGCTCACCAGCTCATCGGTCAACGCGGTCGAAGTCGCAAGCGCGGCAGCTTCCGACAGCGTAGTGATGTTTTCCAGCATGCGATCGATCTCGTCATAGAGCACTTCGGAATGCGGTAACCGATCGATGATAGCGTACTGAATACGGCGGATCTCATCCAGCAGGTAAGCACGCTGCTCCTGCTGCTGGCCTTCCGCCAGAGAAACCAACAGGTTGGTGATGCCCGCAGAGGCGGAAAGCACCACCACGCGCACATTCGGATCGGCCAGCACCACGTCGGCGCTGCGGTTCATGGCGGCGTAATCGGCAACGCTGGTGCCGCCGAACTTCGCCACGATCAATGATTGGGACATGTCTTGACATACCTCGTGTCAGGTTAAAATCTATCAGCCTTGGCACAAGGGAAGAGCAGAAACGGGGCAGACGTAGAAAGGGATTACTACGAGTCACCCAGAAGCGCTCCACCTTGCAAATCGTTCGCCTTGCGAACAATTGTGGTGACAACCCAGAGGATTCAGCCCCTGTAGCCGATACGCCCCATACCGCATGGTTTGTACCTCGGCGTCGCTCCCCCTGATGTGTTTTCTGCGGATTCGGTTCCTCTAACACACTGCCTGGGCGACGCGCCTCTTCTGGCCTGCGCATCAGATGCGCAGCTAGCCGCCCAGAAATACCGGGTTATTGCCTCGCTGTCAATCCCCGGGGTTAGCCGTGGCTTCATTTTGTACCAGGGCAATCACCGTACAGGGCAGCGTGGGCGGCTGGCCATCGCCCATTTTCAGCTTGCCCTGCTCATCCTGTACGAAGAGCAACAGCGCGTTCTGGTGCTTTTCCTGGTATTCATGCCAGCCAAAATTTTCATTCAGGCCCGTTGCTTTGATCACGCCACCTTTCGCCAGCAGGCTGCTGAGTCGGGCATAGGTATGTTCCTGACTGAACAGCACTTCATGACGGCGAAAGCGCGGGCTTTCACTGTCCCGACGCCCTTTCAGTGCGGCACCTGAACGAATAGCCGCCACATTGTGATTGCCAAAAATATGGCTGAAATGATAAACGGCCAGCGCATTTTGATGGCGATTAGGTGACAGGGCAAGCACCTGAGCCGTTTCGCTAAGGTCGAGAAAGTTTTCGGCGTGATCTGACCAGGCGTTACCGTAGTAAGCAGGGATCCCTTCCATGCGGGCCAGCCGATAATATTCCCAGCTGCTGTCCGTTACCTGCACAGGCAGATCCAACTTTTGCAGCGCGGCGGCTAACGCGCGGGCAACGCTGTTCGCACCAATAATCAGGATGCCGCGCGGTTCCCGCTGCTGCACGCGCAGTGCACGGGCTAAGAATGAGCTGGTCAGGCTTTGTAGCACCACGGTACCGATAATGACCGCGAACACTACCGTCACCAGGCGGCTGGCACCCTCGTAACCGGTTTTTTCCAGCGTCAGTGCAAACAGCGAGCTGACCGCCGCAGCTACGATCCCGCGAGGTGAAATCCAGCTAAGCAGCAGCTTGTCGCGCCAGGAGAGCGAAGAGCCCCACGTAGAAAGGACGATACAGAGCGGACGCGCGATAAATTGTACCACCAGCAGCAGGCCAAGCAGCGGCCAGCCCATTGCCACAAGCGCGCCGAGATCCAGCCTGGCGGCCAGGATAATAAACAGTGCGGAGATCAGCAGCGCCGACAGCTCCTCTTTAAAGGCGATAATCTCGCTCAAATCCACATCGCGCATATTAGCCAGCCAGATCCCCATCACGGTGACGGTCAGCAAGCCCGATTCGTCGGCGATAGCATTCGAGGTGCCGAAAGCGGTCAGCGTCACGGCCAGCACCGCAAAGTTTTGCAGGTAGCCAGGCAGCCAGACGCGCTTCAGGGCAATCCCCATCAGCCAGCCGAACAGCGCACCGCCGACGGTCCCCACCACGACGGTCAGTCCGAAGGTCCAAAACAGATGGGTAAACGACTCCGCTTTTTGCTGTAGCACAATGAATTCAAACACCAAAAGCGTGAAAATGGCCCCAACCGGATCGATCACAATCCCTTCCCAGCGCAGAATCTGGTTGATCGCCTTATTTGGCCGCACCACGCGCATTAATGGCGCGATGACCGTCGGGCCGGTGACGACCGTAACGGCACCGACCAGCGCCGCCAGCTCGGGTGGGAAGTCGAGCAGCAGCCAGCAGGTTAGCCCAATCGCCAGAAAGGTGATGAACATGCCTATAGTGACCAGATTACGCACCACTTTGCCTAAACCGCGTATTTCGTCGAAGCGCAAGGTTAGCGCGCCTTCAAACAGAATGATGGCTACCGAGAGAGAAACCAGCGGGAACAGCAGGGCGCCGAACAGCGCATCCGGCTGCAAAACATGACCGACTGGCCCCAGGAGAATGCCGAAAACAAGCAGCGGTAAAATGGCCGGTAAACGCAGCAACCAGGCCAGCCACTGGGCCACCAGCGAGCTTAATCCAATGATAACCAACAGGAGTGGCGCAGAAAGCTCCATAAAATTTTTCCTTTAAAGGGCAAGAATAGTCATACTGAAACGCATCGGGTTTTACCCCGCCGCCTGAATTATAAATAGCCCCGGGCAAAAGAGAGGAAAACTTCTCTTCTGATAGTCGTCACCTGTTGCAGGGAAAGGCGTGCGAAAAACGCGTAACAGGTAACATGGTGCCCGGTCTGATTTACGGTTCTTAAATAAAAAGAGTGTGTTGCTATGAAAAATATCAATCCGACACAAACCGCTGCCTGGCAAGCGCTGCAGCAGCATTTTGCAGAGATGAAAGACGTAGAGATTGCCGAGCTGTTCGCTAAAGATGCCGACCGGTTCAGCAAGTTTTCTGCCACCTTCGACGATCAAATGCTGGTGGACTTCTCTAAAAACCGCATCACCCGTGAAACGCTCGATAAGCTGCAGGCGCTGGCAAAAGAAACCGAGCTGCAGGATGCTATCAAATCCATGTTCTCCGGGGAAAAAATTAACCGCACTGAAGATCGTGCCGTGCTGCACGTTGCCCTGCGCAATCGCAGCAACACCCCGATTAAGGTCGATGGCAAAGACGTGATGCCGGAAGTGAATGCGGTGCTGGAGAAAATGAAATCATTCTCCGATCGTATCATCAGCGGCGAGTGGAAAGGCTATACCGGCAAAGCTATTACTGACGTAGTGAATATCGGTATTGGCGGTTCCGACCTCGGGCCTTTTATGGTTACCGAAGCGCTGCGTCCGTATAAAAACCACCTGAATATGCACTTCGTCTCTAACGTAGACGGGACGCACATCGCGGAAACGGTCAAAGATCTCAGCCCGGAAACCACGCTGTTCCTGGTTGCATCAAAAACCTTCACTACCCAGGAAACTATGACCAACGCCCACAGCGCGCGTGACTGGTTTCTGAAGACGGCGGGCGATGAGCAGCACGTAGCGAAACACTTCGCGGCGCTCTCTACTAACGCTAAGGCCGTGGGCGAGTTCGGCATTGATACCGCCAATATGTTTGAGTTCTGGGACTGGGTTGGCGGCCGCTATTCGCTCTGGTCGGCGATTGGCCTGTCTATCGTGCTCTCTATCGGCTTCGATAATTTCGAGCAGCTGCTGAGCGGCGCACACGCGATGGACAAGCACTTCGCCAACACGCCTGCGGAGCAAAACCTGCCGGTGCTCCTGGCGCTAATCGGCATCTGGTATAACAACTTCTTTGGTGCTGAAACCGAAGCGATCCTGCCTTACGACCAGTATATGCACCGCTTTGCCGCCTATTTCCAGCAGGGCAATATGGAGTCGAACGGGAAATATGTCGATCGCAACGGCAGCCCGGTCACCTACGAAACCGGGCCGATG
>DOOK01000450.1:0-6546 GCA_003512805.1 Erwinia sp.
GGCAATGGGCGGGATCGGTCACACCTCCTGCCTGTATACCGATCAGGATAACGAGCGTGAGCGCGTTAACTATTTCGGCGACAGAATGAAAACCGCCCGCATCCTGATCAATACTCCGGCTTCACAAGGCGGTATCGGCGACCTGTATAACTTTAAACTTGCACCGTCACTGACGCTCGGCTGCGGTTCATGGGGCGGCAACTCTATTTCAGAGAACGTCGGACCCAAGCATCTGATCAACAAGAAAACCGTGGCCAAGCGAGCAGAAAATATGTTGTGGCATAAACTTCCTAAGTCTATCTACTTCCGCCGTGGTTCCCTGCCTATCGCCATGGAAGAAGTGGCTACCGACGGTGCTAAACGCGCCTTTATCGTTACCGACCGTTATCTCTTTAATAATGGCTATGCAGATCAGGTCATTTCAGTGCTGAAATCTCACGGTCTTGAAACCGAAGTGTTCTTTGAGGTGGAAGCGGATCCGACACTGAGCGTCGTGCGTAAGGGCGCGGGGCAGATGAACTCCTTCAAGCCTGACGTGATTATTGCCCTGGGTGGCGGTTCGCCAATGGATGCGGCAAAAATTATGTGGGTCATGTACGAGCATCCTGAAACCCATTTCGAAGAGCTGGCGCTGCGCTTTATGGATATCCGTAAACGTATCTACAAGTTCCCGAAAATGGGCGTGAAGGCGAAAATGATCGCTATTACCACCACTTCCGGTACCGGCTCCGAAGTCACGCCTTTCGCCGTAGTGACAGACGATGCTACAGGACAGAAATACCCGCTTGCTGACTATGCGCTGACGCCAGATATGGCTATCGTTGATGCTAACCTGGTGATGAACATGCCGAAGTCGCTGTGTGCCTTTGGCGGTCTGGATGCGGTTACTCACGCCCTGGAAGCCTATGTCTCCGTCCTGGCCAACGAGTATTCCGACGGCCAGGCGTTACAGGCACTGAAGCTGCTGCAGGAGAATTTACCGGCAAGCTATCGTGAAGGGGCTAAAAATCCTGTTGCCCGCGAGCGTGTTCATAACGCAGCGACTATCGCCGGTATCGCTTTTGCCAACGCCTTCCTTGGCGTCTGTCACTCTATGGCGCACAAGCTAGGCTCTGAGTTCCATATTCCACACGGTCTGGCTAATGCGCTGCTTATCAGCAACGTGATTCGTTATAACGCTAACGATAACCCAACCAAGCAGACGGCATTCAGTCAGTACGACCGTCCGCAGGCGCGCCGTCGTTATGCAGAAGTGGCCGATCATCTGCGTCTGAGCGCTCCAGGCGACCGTACCGCGCAGAAAATTGAAAAACTGCTGGCCTGGCTTGAAAGCATGAAGGCGGAGCTGGGTATTCCTAAATCCATTCGCGAGGCTGGCGTACAGGAAGCGGATTTCCTGGCAAAAGTAGATAAACTGGCGGAAGATGCATTTGACGACCAGTGCACCGGCGCCAACCCGCGCTACCCGCTGATTGCTGAGCTGAAACAGATTATGCTGGATACGTTCTACGGCCGTGAATATGTAGAACCTTTTGATTCAGTAGCGGAAGCGCTGATAGCGCAGCCGGTAGAGTCGCGTAAGAAAGTGAAGAAATAATTCATCCTGACTGAAACCCGCCGCCAGGCGGGTTTTTTATGCTTAAGCCAGGCTAATCAAGCTAAGGCAACCAGAGACGTCCTGTTGCTCTGCATTATACGGTAGCTTCCCTGCCCTTTTCAGACAGGCTTACGGCCTTTTTCACCATAAACAGCTTCCAGAGAGTGCTGTTCAAGCGCGGCTTTATAATGCTTACGACAGACCGAAACGTAGCGCTCGTTGCCGCCGATAACCACCTGCTCACCTTCATCGTAAGGCGCGCCGTTTTCATCGACTCTTAATACCATTCCCGCCTTCCTCCCGCAGTGGCAAACTGTTTTTAGCTCAACCAGCTTGTCGGCCCAGGCAAGAAGATAATGGCTGCCGCTAAATAACTCACCGCGAAAGTCCGTACGTAATCCATAACAAAGAACAGGGATATCCAGATTATCAACCACGTCCGATAACGCTTTTACCTGCTCCCGCGTCAGAAATTGCGACTCATCTATCAATACGCAGTGAACCGGTTCCATTTGCTGTTCCGCTTTTATATCATCAAAAAGTGACGTGTCGTTATTATACAATTTTGCTGGAGAAGAAAGCCCAATACGTGAACTAACTTTGCCAAATCCAAAACGATCATCAATTTCTGCTGTATAGATTAGCGTGCGCATATCGCGCTCATGATAGTTATATGATGATTGCAATAGCGCAGTCGATTTACCTGCATTCATGACAGAATAATAGAAATAAAGCTGGGCCATCTGGCTTTGCTCCGAATTAACGTTTAACGGAATGGCAGTATTGTACCACACCCGGGAAAGACCGGGCGGGCTATGCTTTACCCCTTTTTCGCCTGTACTGGGCGCTTCAGGCGCTGAAACTGTACTAATGGACAGGCAACGTACCAATTTACTTTTTACGACAGATTTTCACTTCAGCTATTTTCCGCATTTAACGATTAAAAAGTGGAGTTAATTCTTGCTATTATTCGCTACGTTTTCTGCAGGTTAGCATTGAACCCCTTTAGCATAACCCCCCTGAAATATTCATTATAAAACCAGGCGTTAGGGTAAGGTGAAGTCGTTATCTGTTGTAGTAATCAAGCTGTTATTCTTCCGTACACTATTTATCAAAGGCCTTAATAACGGAAAGATAATGCCGACAGATAAACACATTTCCTTCTCTTACAAAATTAGCTATTGCAGTTCATTATGCCGCACTCTATTATTATCAGGCAGAACATTCCCCCATTATAATTTTTGAGATCAGAACAATGAGCGAAGCACTTAAAATTTTGAACAACATCCGTACTCTGCGTGCACAGGCCAGAGAATGTTCGCTGGAAACTTTAGAAGAAATGCTGGAGAAGCTGGAAGTTGTTGTGCACGAGCGCCGTGACGAAGAGAGCCACGCTCAGGCTGAAAACGAAGAGCGCACGCGTAAGCTGCAGCAGTACCGCGAAATGCTGATTGCCGATGGCATCGATCCTAACGAACTGCTGGCTACGCAGAATGCGGCGAAAAGCGTGGGTAAAGCCAAGCGCGCTGCCCGCCCTGCCAAGTATAAATATGTTGACGAAAATGGCGAAACTAAAACCTGGACCGGTCAGGGACGTACACCAGCCGTCATCAAAAAAGCAGTAGAAGAACAGGGTAAAAAACTCGAAGATTTCATGCTGTAAATTTTACTAGCGGATGAATTTTCATCCTACTAATAGAAAAGGAAGCCAGAGCTTCCTTTTTTTATTACCTTTACACCTGATAGAAACTGCGATACCAGCCAACAAACCGGCTTATACCTTCCTCTACGCCAGTCTGAGGTTTAAACCCAATCGCATTATAAAGCGCGGTCGTATCTGCGCTGGTCTCCAGCACATCACCGGGCTGCATAGGCAGCATATTTTTATCAGCAGTTATACCTAACGCTTTTTCCAGCGCCTCAATATAGGCCATTAACGTAACCGGGCTACTGTTGCCGATATTATAGACGCGATACGGGGCCGAACTGGTTGCCGGGCTACCGTTCTCCACCGTCCAGTTAGCGTCAGCCTCAGGGATAACGTCCTGTAGCCGAACTATCGCCTCGGCTATATCATCGATATAGGTAAAGTCACGGCGCATCTGACCATTGTTATAAACATCGATTTTTTCACCCGCGATCATCGCGCGCGTAAATTTAAACAATGCCATATCCGGACGTCCCCACGGCCCATAGACGGTGAAGAACCGCAGGCCGGTAGTCGGGATACCATAAAGATGAGAATAGGTGTGAGACATTAGCTCATTGGCTTTTTTGGTTGCCGCATAAAGGGAAACCGGATGATCTACCGTATCGTCGGTTGAGAATGGCATTTTGCGATTCAGACCGTATACGGAGCTGGAAGAAGCATAAAGCAGATGCCCGACTTTATTATGACGGCACCCTTCCAGAATATTTAAATGTCCGATGAGATTGGCATCGGCATAGGCCAGAGGGTTTTCCAGGGAATAACGAACGCCTGCCTGGGCGGCAAGGTGAATAACCCGGTCAAATCCTTCGCTGGCAAAAAGCGTAGCCATCCCTTCTCTGTCGGCAAGGTCGAGCTTAATAAAAGTGAAGGCTGAAAAAGGCTTGAGGAGATCCAGGCGGGCAAGCTTGAGCTTTACATCATAGTAGTCATTCAGGTTGTCGAGACCGACAACCTGGTGACCGGCGCCTAACAGGCGTTGGGCAACGTGAAAGCCAATAAATCCTGCTGCGCCGGTAACCAGATATTTCATACTTCCCTCGTTAATTATGCAATTTGGATAGAAGCTCCGCGGCCGATTGCATAATAAACGAAACCGCGTTTGCTGACTCTTTCCGGATCATACAGGTTACGACCGTCAAAAATCACGGGTTCTTTCAGGGCATTTTTAATGATGTCAAAATCCGGCGCGCGGAAGTTTTGCCATTCGGTACAGATAACCAGGCCATCTGCACCCTGCAGTGCCGCTTCTTTGGTGCCCATCAGCTTAAGATCGCTGCGGTGACCATAGATGCGCTGCGCTTCGTCCATCGCTTCCGGATCGAAAGCCTGTACGGATGCGCCAGCCTGCCATAACGCTTCCATCAGCACGCGGCTGGAGGCTTCACGCATGTCGTCAGTATTTGGCTTAAAGGAGAGTCCCCACAGCGCAAAGGTTTTGCCCTGAAGGTTGTCGCCAAAGTGACGCTTAATGAAGTCTGGCAGCTTGTGTTTCTGAGAGTCGTTGACGTCTTCCACAGCCTGCAGCAGACGAGGCTTATAGCCAATCTGCTCGGCAGTACGGATAAGCGCCTGAACGTCTTTCGGGAAGCAGGAACCGCCGTAGCCGCAGCCAGGATAGATAAAGGAGTAACCGATACGAGAATCGGAACCAATACCCTGACGCACTTTCTCGACATCCGCACCCAGACGTTCCGCCAGGTTAGAAATCTCGTTCATAAAGCTGATTTTTGTTGCCAACATGCAGTTAGCCGCATACTTGGTCAGCTCGGCGCTGCGGATATCCATCAGGATCATACGATCGTGATTGCGGTTGAATGGCTCGTACAGCTCGCGCAGCAGCTCAACAACCTCTTCGTTGTCGGTACCCACCACAATACGCTCAGGACGCATACAGTCGTTGACCGCTGCACCTTCCTTGAGGAATTCCGGGTTAGATACCACGTCGAAAGCGATCTCTTTGCCACGGGCCTTCAGCGTTTCTTCCATCACGCTGCGCACGCGGTCAGCCGTCCCAACGGGTACGGTTGACTTGTCAATTACCACTTTATGATCGTTCATATGCTGGGCAATCGTACGTGCTACTGCAGTGACATATTTCAGATCCGCAGAACCATCCTCGTCCGGAGGCGTCCCCACAGCGATAAACTGCATGATGCCGTGGTTAACACCCTCTTCCGCGTCGGTGGAGAACTTAAGGCGACCGCCTTCATAGTTCTTCATCACCAGCGGCGTCAGGCCTGGTTCAAAAATTGGAATGATCCCTTTCTTCAGATTCTCGACTTTGTTTGCGTCGACATCGATACAAAGAACGTCATGTCCGACTTCGGCCAAAACCGCAGCCTGAACCAGACCCACATAGCCGATACCAAATACGGTGACTTTCATTGAATTGTCCCGGTTAAAAAATTAATCTTATTTCTCATTGCCAACGGTGCTTTCAAGCCATGCTTTGAAATCTGCACCCAGCGTATTATGACGCACGCCGTATTCGACGAAAGCCTGCATGTAACCCAGTTTGTTACCGCAGTCGTGGCTCACGCCTTTCAGGTGGTAAGCTTCAACCGTTTCTTTGTCCATCATCATCGCGATAGAGTCAGTCAGCTGAATTTCATCACCTGCGCCTGGAGGCGTTTTCGCCAGCAGAGGCCAGATATCCGCGGACAGCACGTAACGGCCAACAACCGCCAGGTTTGAAGGGGCTTTATCAGCTTTAGGCTTCTCTACCACGCCAACCATCGGCGCGCTTTCGCCCGCTTTCAGTTCTGCGCCCTGGCAGTCAACTACGCCGTATGCCGTTACGTCTTCTACAGGCTCAACCATGATCTGGCTGTAGCCGGTTTCGTCGAAGCGACGCATCATGTCCGCCAGGTTTTCTTTGGACAGGTCAGATTCGTATTCGTCGATGATAACGTCAGGCAGAATAACGGCCACTGGCTCATTACCCACAACCGGATAAGCACACATAACCGCGTGACCCAGACCTTTCGCCAGACCCTGACGTACCTGCATGATGGTCACGTGAGGTGGGCAGATAGACTGGATTTCTTCCAGCAGCTGGCGCTTAACGCGTTTTTCCAGCATCGCTTCCAGCTCGAAGCTGGTATCAAAATGGTTTTCGATAGAGTTTTTAGATGAGTGCGTTACCAGCACGATCTCGGTGATACCCGCAGCGATACACTCGTTAACGACATACTGAATTAACGGCTTATCAACCAGCGGCAGCATCTCTTTAGGAATG
>DOOK01000450.1:6666-7984 GCA_003512805.1 Erwinia sp.
CATCTCTTTAGGAATGGCTTTGGTGGCAGGTAACATACGGGTTCCCAAACCAGCAACAGGGATAACCGCTTTTTTTACTTTGGACTTATAGGCAGACATCTAAGTACCTCTCTTTAGGCCGTTCAAGTTATTACTTGATATGTCGAGTTAAAAAACGAAGTGAGTATATCAGTTGAACCCGGATGGAATTATCCTGGTTCATTCATTTCCACGCAATTTAAGACTATTACCTAAGTGTAAAGCTTATCGCTGGCCCTGTCTCAGGGGCGCAGCGATAACGGAAGAAGGGACGTTTAATCGGTGGACAACATCAGGCGCAGCCTGCCTCCAGCGCCCCATACCTGGCATTGCCACGCATCACAACGCTGACTAATTTGATTAAGATGCGTACTGCCCAGCGTACCAAGGGGAACGCCATTACTCAGCTGTATTTGATGAGAATGAATATTCAGGGTGGCGTTTAAACCAGCAGAAACCAGGATAAGGTTTTTTAACCCTTGGTGATAATAGCCAACCAGTAGGGGAAATTGCCCCTGAAGATTTGCCTGGCGCAAAAGTAAATTAACCTGCTTGAGCAAACTATTTAGTTCAGGCAGACGTTGTGCCTGGCCCGAAAGCTGATCCTGAAGCAGACCATTAAACAATGCCCTTAATAATAGCGCGGCCAATACGCCGTTATCGCCTGCACGGGTAACGTCAAGGCAATAAAAAGCGAGGTCTTTGTCAGAGAGTGCCGCAACGTCAAGCACCAGGCCCGGCTGTTCTGCCATCGTCAGCTGGCGATAGTTAATGCGGCAATGAGCAATTTCCTGCTGTACTGGCGGCTGCAGCTGCTTTAACAGCTTGGCGGCCGCCTGTGGATCGCGCACCAGCGCATCCCAGTCCTGAAAAAGCTGCTCGTCTTCTTCTACCTTAGAGGTAAACATGGAAGGATAAAGGCATTCGTAAACCGCCTCACGCAACCTTTCCAAATCTTTTAACGGCTTCAACAGGACATCCTGCACGCCCAGGCGCAGGACATGGGCGATATCCGACATGTTTTCGGTAGCGGAAATCACCAGAATCGGCACGGCATTGCCCCGACTCCGCAGATGTTCAACCAGCTTGATACCGTTCATGCGCGGCATAGCCAAATCGCATATCATCAGGTCAAAGACCTGATGCTTCATACTTTCCAGAGCCTGCATGCCATCATCGGCAAGCGTGGTAACGGCGCCTAACGCGTTTAGAAAGGTATCCAGCAGAGAACGGAAAACCACTTCGTCTTCAACTATCAGGATTTGTTTTCCGCTTAATGGCTTCTCCATTGTCCCCCCTT
>DOOK01000257.1 GCA_003512805.1 Erwinia sp.
CGCTCTTCCGATCTACCCTTTCCGTCTGAAAGCGGCGATCTGACGGAAAGGGTGGCGGAACTGGAACGCCAGGTAGCGGAAATGCAGCAGCAGCTGGCTCACTTGCTTCAGGGATCCTGATATGACAACGTTGCGTATAGGTATGGTAGGGTTGGGCAGCATTGCACAGAAAGCCTGGCTTCCGGTGCTGGCTAACGAACAAGGCTGGCAGCTGGTGGGGGCGTTCTCCCCGAACCAGCAAAAGGCCCGCCCGATTTGCGACAGCTGGCGTATACCTCTTTATGCCACGCTGGACGCGCTGATCAACGATTGCGACGCGGTATTTGTGCATACTTCCACCGCCACCCATTTCAGTATCGTTAAACAGCTGCTGCTTGCGGGTAAGGATGTCTGCGTGGATAAACCGCTGGCGGCGACGCTGGCCGAGGCCGAACAGCTGGTGGCGCTGGCGCAGCAGCGTGGCCGCAAGCTGATGGTCGCGTTTAACCGTCGCTTTGCGCCGCGTTATCTGCAGTTAAAAGCGTTGGGGGGACTGGCCTCGCTGCGTATGGACAAACACCGCAGCGACAGCGTCGGCCCGCACGACCTCTTTTTTACGCTGCTCGATGATTATCTGCACGTGGTGGACACCGCGCTCTGGCTCGGCGGCGGCGGTACGCTACAGGGCGGCACGCTGTTAACTAACGATGAAGGCCAGATGCTTTATGCAGAACACCATTTTTACCAGGGTAGCCTGCAAATCACCACCAGTATGCACCGGCGAGCCGGTACGCAGCGCGAAACGGTGATGGCGATAGCGGATGGCTGCGTCTGGCAGGTAGAGGATATGCGCGAACTGTGCCAGGAACAGGCGAGCAGCACTATCATTGAACCGGTTCCCGGCTGGCAAAGTACCCTGGAGCAGCGGGGGTTTGTGGGCGCCGCCCGCCATTTTATTGAGTGCGTACAAAATCAGACTATGCCGCAAACGTCCGGTGAGCAGGCGCTGATAGCGCAGCGCGTCATCGAAAAGCTCTGGCGCAACAGCGATCGGGAATGATGGTGTTACATTCGTATATGGTTATTTCACGGTATATCAGTAGACTATCCCCGCTTCGTGCCGTCTGAAGCGGCCGAATGATAACCGTGGCGCGCCACCTCCTTTAAAAGAATCGAAGATCATGAACCTGTTGAAATCCCTGGCAGCGGTCAGCTCGATGACCCTGTTTTCTCGCGTGCTCGGCTTTGCACGCGATGCCATTGTGGCAAGAGTGTTCGGCGCGGGAATGGCAACGGATGCCTTCTTTGTCGCCTTTAAACTGCCCAACCTGCTGCGTCGCATCTTTGCCGAAGGGGCTTTTTCTCAAGCCTTTGTGCCTATTCTGGCGGAATATAAAAGCAAGCAGGGTGAGGAAGCGACACGCGTGTTTGTCGCCTACGTCTCGGGTCTGTTAACGCTGGCGCTGGCGGTCGTTACCGTGGCCGGGATGTTTGCCGCGCCTTGGGTGATTTATGTGACCGCACCCGGTTTTGCCGATACGGCCGATAAGTTTGCGCTAACCTCGGCGCTGCTGCGGGTGACTTTTCCCTATATCATGCTGATTTCGTTGGCCTCACTGGCTGGCGCGATCCTGAATACCTGGAACCGTTTTTCCGTGCCGGCCTTTGCGCCGACGCTGCTGAATATCAGCATGATCGGTTTTGCCGTGTTTGCGGCCCCGCATTTCCATCCGCCAATAATGGCGTTGGCCTGGGCAGTGGTAGCCGGAGGCGTTTTGCAGCTGGGGTATCAGCTGCCGCATTTGAAAAAGATTGGGATGCTGGTCCTGCCGCGCCTGAACCTGAAAGATGCCGGCGTCTGGCGGGTAATGCGTCAGATGGGACCGGCGATCCTTGGCGTGTCGGTGAGCCAGATTTCCTTAATTATTAACACCATTTTTGCCTCATTTTTGGTATCCGGTTCGGTCTCATGGATGTACTACGCTGACCGCCTGATGGAGTTTCCTTCCGGCGTATTGGGCGTGGCGCTGGGCACCATCCTGCTGCCGTCGCTGGCTAAAAGCTTTGCCAGCAAAAATCACGAGGAGTATAACCGCCTGATGGATTGGGGGCTGCGCCTCTGCTTCGTGCTGGCACTGCCAAGCGCGGTGGCGTTGGGTATCCTCGCTAAGCCGCTGACCGTTGCGCTGTTCCAGTACGGCAAATTTTCCGCCTTTGATGCGGCCATGACCCAGCGTGCGCTGGTCGCCTACTCGGTGGGGCTAATGGGGCTGATCGTAGTGAAAATCCTGGCGCCGGGCTTTTATTCGCGACAGGACATCAAAACACCGGTAAAAATCGCCATCGTAACGCTTATCATGACGCAGCTGATGAACCTGGCCTTTATTGGCCCGCTGAAACACGCCGGGTTATCACTGTCGATCGGTCTGGCGGCCTGTCTGAATGCCTCGCTGCTCTACTGGCAGCTACGCAAACAGAAAATTTTTCTGCCTCAGCCCGGTTGGTTCAGCTTTTTGCTGCGTTTGGTCATTGCGGTGGTGGCTATGGCCGGGGCGCTGGCAGGGATGATGTGGGTGATGCCAGAGTGGACGCAGGGCAATATGCTGATGCGGCTGCTGCGCCTGGCGGCGGTGTGTGCCGTTGGCGGCGGCGTATATTTTGCCGTGCTGGGGCTGCTGGGCTTCCGCGTAAAAGATTTTGCCCGCACTACGGCGATATAAAAAAGCCCCGTTGAAAAACGGGGCTTCACGTGGCTGACAAATCTGAAAGCCCGAGGCGATGACCGGGTCGATAACGACGCAGGAAACAGCCTCGGGATTTTCGATTCTGCCGCGGTAAGACGTCAACCCCGGCGCGGGCCGGGGCAGTGACGACGCTTTATACCTTACGGCTGATAAAGCTGCTTGAGGTCGCCTGGCCATTCGGGCCATAAAAACTCTGGGTCTGGTAGGGCTTTAAGACTTCAATCGCCTTTTCGGTAAAGGTGATTTGATGATTAAGCAGCATCCCGTTATGTAAATTGGTATCGCGCAGTTTTACCGTCTGTTCCTGCACGGCAGCCCAGCGACGAGCCATGTCTGACTGTCCACTATAAGGCGCATGCAATCCCACTTCTTTTTCTGCATCGCGGCGCAGCTGCTCAAGGAAATTGAGCGTCGCCAGCAGCGAACTTTTATCTTCCGTAATACGTTGCAGCAGGCTGCTGTTGATCTGACCGCTCGAGAGCTGTTGCTGCTCTGCCGCCATTACGTCAGCCAGACTTTTCAGGACTTCCAGCATTTTATCAAGCGCGTTCAACAGTTTAGT
>DOOK01000105.1 GCA_003512805.1 Erwinia sp.
CAGCACCAACAGCACGACCGATCCGACATAAAACAGACCAATACGCCAGATAACGCTGTTAATCGCCTTCGGCAGCATGGTCTTCGGGTCTTTACACTCCCCTGCCGCCGTCCCTACCAGTTCAATAGAGGCGAAGGCGAAAACAACGCCCTGTACCAGCACCAGCGCGGGCAGCAAACCGTGCGGGAAGAACCCGCCGTTATCGGTAATCAAATGGAAGCCGGTAGCGTTGCCATCCAGCGGCTTGCCGCTGCCAAGAAACACCACGCCCACAATCAGGAAGAGCGCGATAGCCAACACTTTAATCAGCGCGAACCAGAACTCCATTTCGGCAAACCATTTGACGCCGATCATATTCATCGTGCCGACAATGGCCAGCGCGCCCAGCGCAAATACCCACTGCGGTACATCGCCAAAGGCGCCCCAGTAGTGCATATAAAGCGCTACCGCGGTGATATCCACGATGCCGGTCATTGCCCAGTTAACAAAATACATCCAGCCTGCGACGTACGAAGCCTTTTCTCCCAGGAATTCCCGGGCGTAAGAAACGAAGCTGCCGCTGGAGGGACGATGCAAAACCAGTTCGCCCAACGCGCGGAGTATAAAGAAAGAGAAGATGCCGCATACCAGGTAAACGATAGCCAGCGCCGGACCGGCGATTTGCAGTCGGCCACCTGCGCCCAGGAACAGGCCTGTACCAATAGCCCCGCCGATAGCAATCATCTGCACATGGCGGTTGTCCATCGCTTTTTGATAGCCGGAATCATGAGAATTTAACCAACGTCTTCTTGCGGCGCGCTTGTCTGCTACCGCTTTTTTATCAGCTTTCATTTTCTTTCCTAATTATCCTGTCCACAGTGATACGGCTACCATTCCCGGGCGACCTGATTTTTGTTGCGCCAACCAAACGATTGCGTTGCCTACGGGCGTTCGGGCGGTTTCCCCTTTTCCTGTCATTATTGTGTTACGGAAACGGGTAAATCACGGCGATGCATCCTAACCGTTCTGTAAAGCCGACGCAAAAAATCCGTAACCAAAATCGTGAGGTTTTGTGACGTTCATCAGAGGAGGCAAAAAAAAACCGACCGCATTAAGCGATCGGTTCTCCAACAGGGAAAGGCTACATGGGACAGGGTAAATTCTAGCGGTAAATCTCGGCGTTGCCGCTCCACAGGCTGGAGTCACCGGGGGTGTCGGCACGGATAACGCGATAGTGGCTGGCGCCCATTTCTTCCGCTTTTTTGGCCAGTCGCGCGGTGGCGTCATCCAGCGAGCCCTGGACACCGGTGACAGAAACCGTGCCCATTTGTTGCAGATTTTGGCTTTGTTCATTACTGACCTGGGTAGCGGCCAGCGTTGAAAATGACGCGGCGGCTAATACAGCGGCGGCAATCATTGCAGATAGTTTCATAACAGGCTCCTTATCCGGGATAGCGGATAGCATGATTCGGGATACGGAGTTAACTATGGCGGACGGGATGCAAAGCAGGGTAAGCAGTGGGTAAAAGCGTTAAAGGAATGTGGGTGCAACCAACATTTATACAAAGAAGCGTCAATGAAAGTTACTTTTTCTGCGGGGTGTAACTTTATATTAATATGCAACGCCTTTCTGTGACGTTTTCCTCACTCTACCCGCCGCGGCGCCTGGCTGCAAGTGCGCCACCGCACGCTTTTGATCTTTCGCAAAACTCTGCCATCCAGACCCCGCGCCGCGTGAGGATCAGCTTATACTGCGGCTGGCCTGGTAGACGAGCCGATTAAGCAGACGCTACTGCCTGCGCTGTGCTGATAGCCTTTAACGGGAGCCTTCTATGTTAAAACGTTCCGTGACCCGCAGCCTGGCTCGCGCCCTTTTCGCTATTGTGCTGCTGGCCGTATTTTGTTCTTTTCTGGCGCTGCTGACCCTTTCAGCCAGCCTGCGCGATGCCGAGGCGCTTAATATGGCCGGTTCGTTGCGGATGCAAAGCTACCGCCTGGCGCTGGATGCGGCGACCCGTTCGCCTTCGATGACCAGCGATATGCTCAGCTATCAGCAGTCGATTCAGGCACCGGTCCTGCTTTCGCTCCAGCATGCCTGGGTACCCCATAACGTAAAAGCGCGCTATCACGAAATGTTAACGACCTGGCAGGCGCTACAGCCCGAGCTGACAACGGGCGAGGGGCAGCGCTTCCGGCAACATGTCTCCCTGTATGTCACGCAGATAGATCGGTTTGTGCTTGCTCTGCAGCGCTGGGCGGAACTCAAAATGAAGCTGGTAGCGGGTGCCTGCCTGTTGGGGTTTATCGCGATTGCTCTGCTGGCGAAAGCCTTTGCCCGCCTGTCGGGCGACCTGGAAAAACAGTATCTGTGGCTTGAACAGGCAGTAAAAGAGCGAACCAGCGATCTACGTCAGGCAAATCGCCGGTTAAAACTACTCTATCAATGCTCTGAAATACTGCGCGGACACGATAAAGCCTATGCGCAGGTGCTTGACCTGGCCAGGAAGCATGAAAAGCTGCCTATTATTACGCTGGATGCCGCGGACGGGCAGCTGATCGCCGGCAAGGAGGAACCTTCCCTCGCCTGGCACAGCCTGCCGCTGGAGCACCCTGAAGGCGGGATGCTGCGCTGGCAGGCGTGCGCCAGCGAACCGTCGCTGATGCAGGGGCTGGCGACGATGCTGGGCCGTTCGTTACAGCTGGATGAGGCTGAAGAAAAAGGACGCCATTTACTGCTGATGGAAGAGCGCGCCACTATTGCCAGAGAACTGCATGATTCCCTGGCGCAGTCGCTGGTTTATTTGCGCATTCAGCTGGCGCGCCTGAAACGCCTGGTGGTTCAGGAGACGCCTCAGGCAGCCATCGTGGGCGAAATCGACGTGGCGCTGGCCGAAGCCAATCGCCAGCTGCGTGAGCTGCTGACGACGTTTCGCCTGTCGGTAGAGCCTGCAGATCTTACTACAGCCCTGGGACAGGTCATCACACAGCTCAACCGGCAAACGGAAGCGGAGATCAGGTTTATTAACGAAGCGCGGCCGCAGCGCCTGAATGCGCAACAGCAGGTGCACGTTTTACAAATAGTCCGGGAAGCGCTGCTCAACGCTATCCGCCATGCCCGGGCCAGCGAGATCGCCGTACGCGTCACGCCTTCCGTGGGCGATCGGCTGCAGATTGAAGTCAGCGATAACGGCCAGGGTTTCCACCTGGCCGAGGCCAAACCCGGTCACTACGGTTTGGCTATAATGCAGGAGCGCGCCAAAAGCCTGAACGCACAGCTGGAAATTGGACAGCAAATGCACGGCGGTACGCAGGTACGCCTCTGCTTTTCTCCGCAGGACAGCTGATTAGATTGCGCTGAGGCACCCGGAATTTTTGCAT
>DOOK01000451.1 GCA_003512805.1 Erwinia sp.
GAATTTTTCGCCCTTATTCAGATAATATCTGTATAGAAGCGCTGCGCCACTTCAGGATGCGAGCGCAGCCGCCCTTTTAGATAGTTCCAGCCGACCTCACGCAATAAGGGGTTTTGCGGATCGCTGTCCGGGCCCTGCGCCAGCTTTGCCAGTGCTTCCGGCAGCTGATACACCGGCACTACGGCATCAAGCTGGGCACCAAGGAAAAAGGCAATGGATAAACGTTCCTGCTCTTCCTGCGGCGAAACCACCCTGTGTACGGTGGCGCGCAGATAACCGTTGGTTGCCAGCTCCAACAGTTCACCGATATTCACTACAAACGACCCCGGCAAAGGCGATGCCGCGGTCCAGTCACCGGGCTTTATTTCGACTTCCAGACCGGGCTTATCATCCTGCAGCAACAGCGTTAAAAAACCGGAATCTTTGTGTGCCCCTACCCCCTGACGCGATTCGTTATCGGTACGGCCCGGATAGCGGATCAGCTTGATATGCTCATTGGGGAAAGCGCCATAAAGCGCGTCGAAAGCATTCTGCGGCAATTGCAACGCCTCGGCGAGGGTACGCAGGAGCTTCAGCGCCACGCCGGTCATTTCCTGCTGCCACTGCGTCAACACAAGTTGCAGTTCCGGCAGGGCCTCCGGCCACTGGTTGGGTCCCTGTAACCTCTGCCATGCCGGGCTATCCGCCAAAAGGGGCAGTGCTTCCCGCTCCGCCCCGGTATCAAACTGTTCTCGGTAATCAGGCTGGTTACGCGTTATCTCCATGCCCGCAAGGTTATAGCCGCGAAAATGGGGCGAGTTCGCCATGCTGACCTTATGCTTTTCTTCATGCGGCAAAGCAAAGAATGCACGGGCAGCCTGCTGAACGCTGTCAATTAATTGCTGATCTATCCCATGATTAATAAGATAGAAAAAACCCACCTCGCGAGCGGCTTGTGTCAGTTTGTCCAGCAGATCTGCACGCTGCTGCGCCGGGCCGGTCAGGTGAGCAAAGTCGATAACCGGCAGCGCTAATGAAAGGTTTTGATGCATTGATGTAATCCTGGCTGAGTGGGCTTAACGCCAGCTTATCATTGCCCTCTTGCCCGCCCTGGTGACTATTTCTGCTATCGATATGCACAGAATGAAAATGATTTCCCTTCCGGACGGTCAGGGAAACGAGTTACTTTCAGAGAAAACACACCTTTAAAAAAGGTAGGAATAAACCCTATAAAAATAAACACCTCCACCGTGAAAAATAGTGTCATTAAATATAAATTGAACGCCATTTGAATTATCTCGCAATTAAATTAACGGCAATAAAAAATAAATAATAAACTTTAATAACAGAGCTTTGGTTTATTCACCTCACCTTATAGTTAATTAAAATATCACTTAATACTCTCCTTATTAAAAGGTAAAAAAAAGACACCTCCGTAAATTTTATACTACACTCATTTTCTTAGCTATTTAGAATAAAGGAGGCCAGGTGAAAGAAATCTTTCATACAAACTATTTGAAACTGATGACGTCAGTGACCTTCTGGGGGAACATTCTGCTGGTAGTCGTGGTGACCGCTATCACCTTTTTCCTTATCCGCAAAGTGATCTCACTGCTGGAAAAACGGATTGGTTCCTGGGCAGAAGATCATGAAAACCGGGTAGCGCACCGCGTGTTCCTGGATGTATTGAAGAAAACCCGGGTCACGCTGATTTTTTTCGCTTCCTTTCTGTTTAGCCTGCAGTTTATCGTGCTGCCCGGTCAGGTTAGCGGCACCATTCCTCACGCCTGGTTCCTGGTACTGGCGCTGCAAATTGCGTTATGGCTGGATCAGGCCGTGCAGTCGTGGCTCCGCTATTCGCTGACAAACAGCGGGCCGGACTCGCATCGCAATCCCGTTACCACCATTATCCTTGGCCTGCTGTTCCGGGCGCTGGTCTGGTCAGTGATGATCCTGTCGATACTGGCTAACGCAGGCGTGAATATCACCGCACTGGTTGCAAGCCTCGGCGTTGGCGGTATTGCTATCGCGCTGGCCGTGCAGACGGTACTGAGCGACCTTTTCGCCTCTCTTTCAATCGGTATTGATAAACCTTTCGAGATTGGCGATTTCGTGGTGTTTAACGATGTGGCGGGCACGATTGAACACATTGGTCTGAAAACCACGCGCATTCGTAGCCTGAGCGGCGAACAGATTGTCTGCGCCAACGCCATCCTGCTACAGCAAACCATCCACAACTATAAAAGGATGCAGACACGCCGCATCGTCTTCAGCTTTGGCGTGCCGCTGGCGACCCCGTCCGAACAGCTTCGTAAAATCGGTCCGATGGTAGAAGACGTGATTGGCCGTATCGAAAAAACCCGCTTTGACCGCGCGCATCTGGCCTCATTTGAGTCCGATCGCATTATGTTTGAAGTGGTGCATATCCTGAAATTTTCTGACTATAACCAGTACATGGACATCCAGCAGGAAATTAACCTGCGAATCAAAGAGTATCTGGAAGAGACCGGTATAGGCCTGGCCGGCCCTCACCGTTTTGTGACCTTTGAAAATGCTTTGCCGCAGGAGGAGCAGCCTGCCTGAGGCCGCTGGCCGGGAGCCCTCGCTTCCGGCTATTTTTTCGTTAATGGCCCCTGTCCCTTTCTGTCGCCTGTGCATCCTGCTTTGTTAAGGCCAGCCTGTCCGCTTTCCATTAAAGAAGCGATGCTGCCGGTTGCGTCTGATTAACGAATATCATTAAACTTAGCTTCCTTTACCGTTGCCAGTCCTTCAACACTGAATCTGGCTTATCCATTGGGTAACCCATGTCTGCCAAACCCACATCCGCCCTGTCACGTAGCGATCTCGCCGACCTTAACGCTTTTCGCAGGGTAGAACGTCTGCGCAGCTTTACCAAAGCCGCCGTGGAGTTGGGCATCACTACTTCCGCGCTCAGCCACGCGATCCGCAATCTGGAAACGCGTCTGGGCGTTCGGCTGCTGAACCGCACCAGCCGCGCCGTTACGCCAACCGATGCAGGTGCAAGCCTGGCGCGGCGGTTGAACAGAGGCTTTCAGGAGATAGGCGACGCGCTGGATGAGATCGCTTGCCTGCGCGACCGTCCGGTCGGGCGTCTGCGTCTGCATGCGCTGAGTGACGGTACGCGCCTGATCCTGGCCCGCTATTTGCCTGAATTCCTTCGCAAGTATCCGGAAGTAGAGGTGGAAGTCAGCGTGGATGACCGCATGACCGAAAGCCTGGCGGAAGATGTTGACGCCAGCATCCGCTTTGGTGGCGGCGCGTCGAAAGAATTGATCGCCGTAAAGCTGGGCACAGAACTGAAATGGGTCGCCGTCGCCTCGCCGCGCTATCTTTATCACCGCCCGCCGATTCAGGTACCGGAGGATCTCCTCGACCACTCCTGTATCCGAATGCGCAGCGGTCAGGGTGGCGAATGGGCGTTTCGTCAGGGCGACGATTACCGCCTTATCGACGTGCCGGGACAGATCTGCGTCAGCGAAACTACGCTGGCACTGGAACTGGCGGTTGCCGGTACGGGTATCGCCTACTGTCTTGAGGATCGGGTAAGAGAACCCCTGATGAACGGCACTTTGCGCGTGGTGTTGTCCGACTGGTCACCCCTCACCCCACCCCTGATGCTCTACTACCCCGGCAACAGACCCATCCCGTCGGGTCTGCACGAGCTTATAGCTCTGCTGCGTGAAGGCACTGCGACAGAAAAAATGCGGGAACCCGCATGGCGGCTGCCTGCTTCAGGTGCGTTCGCATAGTGGCAAGCCGTCAACGGATTGCCCACTTTTTCCTCCTGGAGTCGCCTGCCATAGCGACCCTTTGCCAGAGATCG
>DOOK01000445.1:0-4113 GCA_003512805.1 Erwinia sp.
ACGTCTGGATGAGCCACGGCGACAAAGTGACCGCTATTCCCTCCGACTTTGTCACCGTTGCCAGCACCGAAAGCTGCCCGTTCGCCATCATGGCTAACGAAGAGAAGCGCCTGTATGGCGTGCAGTTCCACCCGGAAGTGACGCACACCCGTCAGGGCCAGCGTATGCTGGAGCGTTTTGTGCTGGATATCTGCCAGTGTGAAGCACTGTGGACGCCAGCGAAAATCATTGAAGACGCCGTTGAGCGTCTGCGCGCGCAGGTTGGCAACGATAAGGTGATCCTGGGCCTGTCCGGCGGCGTGGATTCCTCGGTGACCGCCATGCTGCTTCACCGCGCTATCGGCGATCGTCTGACCTGTGTATTCGTAGACAACGGCCTGCTGCGCCTGAACGAAGCGGAGCAGGTACTGGAGATGTTCGGCGATCACTTTGGCCTGAATATTGTCCACGTTGAAGGGGAAAAACGCTTCCTCGACGCGCTGGCCGGAACGGATGAGCCGGAAGCAAAGCGCAAAATCATCGGCCGCGTTTTCGTAGAAGTGTTCGACGAAGAGGCGCTGAAGCTGCAGGACGTGAAGTGGCTGGCGCAGGGCACTATCTATCCGGACGTGATTGAGTCCGCCGCTTCTGCCACCGGTAAAGCGCACGTGATCAAGTCTCACCACAACGTGGGCGGCCTGCCGAAAGAGATGAAGATGGGCCTGGTTGAGCCGCTGCGTGAGCTGTTCAAAGATGAAGTGCGTAAAATTGGTCTGGAGCTTGGCCTGCCGTACAACATGCTTTACCGTCATCCGTTCCCTGGGCCGGGTCTGGGCGTGCGCGTGCTGGGCGAAGTGAAAAAAGAGTATTGCGATTTGCTGCGTCGCGCCGATGCGATCTTTATCGAAGAGCTGCACAAGGCTGATTTGTATAACAAGGTCAGCCAGGCGTTCACCGTATTCCTGCCGGTGCGTTCTGTAGGCGTGATGGGTGACGGCCGTAAATACGACTGGGTGGTTTCGCTGCGTGCGGTAGAAACTATCGACTTTATGACCGCGCACTGGGCGCATCTGCCTTATGAGTTCCTGGGCCGCGTGTCTAACCGAATCATTAACGAAATCGACGGCATTTCCCGCGTGGTTTACGATATCTCCGGTAAGCCGCCAGCGACGATCGAGTGGGAGTAGGCTATTCCCATAAGTTTTTGATTTTTAATAAATACCCTTAACATTGCGAAGATTTCTACGTCGTTAATAGTATTGGTCATGGTGCCCGAGACAGGCATCAACAAGGGGAAGTCGATACCATGTTCAGCTGGGTTAAGCCGACGTGGTATCGACAGTGCTTATTAGCTTACCTGGACGCCGTGTTCGTAAGATCAACAACTCAGCGATACCCCATGCTGAAATCGGTTGTACTGTGTGAAGAACCCATGGTTGTCGCCTTGCCGAGCGGACATCCTCTGGCGCAGGACACCGGTCCCATTGCCTTGTCGGCTTTGAAAGCTGAAGGCCTTATCCTTTATCGGCAGGCTGATGGCCCAGGCACCCAGGAGCGGCTTTTTGCCGCCTTTCTGGAGGCAGGGTTTACGCCGCGCATTGCAGCCGATGTACCAAGATTACTTTCTGCAATCACTCTGGTCGCTGCGGGCAAAGGGATGACTATCGTGCCTGAGACCTTAAGCTCACTGCATCAGGAAAGTGTGAAATACCGGGAGCTTGATGCTCAATCCGGCTTCACGGTTCCTCTCACATTGGTATATCGATGTGCGCCACAGGACTCGCCGTTATCCCGGTTTGTCCAGATGGCTCAAGAGGATGCTGACGGGTAAGCCGGTTTTCCATCAGGAATATAAAACTACGGCCTGGCTATCGCTACGGCAGACGGTGGCTGCCAGGCGATCGACGCCATGCTTTTTGAACGCGTGCACAGGTAAGATACCGGTATTGAAGACACGGCGAGCCCGCCGCCAGCAAAAACGGTTCAGGGCCCCCGACAGGGTGAACTGTCGGGGGCCCTGAATCTGATCCATTGCCAAACCATTAGGGGTTCAACCGCTTAAACACGCCGTGTCAGGGTGCTAGCGCAGTAAACGGAAGGTCTCACGCACATGGTCGGTGAGAACTGTCGGGTTTTCCATGGCGGCGAAGTGGCCACCGTTCCCGGCTTCCGCAAAGAACCGCAGATCTTCGAAACGCGCCTGCGCCCAGCGGCGTGAGAGGCGAAGCAGCTCGCCGGGAAACATGCTCACGCCTGCCGGGGTCGGTACGGCGGAGGCGGGACTTTGCTTTTGCATTTCCTGTCTCCCTTCCCAATAGAAGCGGACCGAACTTGGGCCGGCACCAGGCAGCCAGTACAGCATGATGTCATCGATCAGGGCGTTGATGTCGATCGCTCGTTCAGGCTCGCCGCCGCTATCAGAGGCATCCTGAAACAGCGCGTAGATCCAGGCTGCCAGGCCAACGGGGGAATCCGCCAGGGCAAAGCCTATTGACTGCGGCCGGGTGCTTTGCACCTTCATATAGCCCGAAAGCTCCTGCTCGTAACGTTGCGCATCAGCCAGCATGCGCTGCTCTTCCGGGGTGGCCTGGGCGATTTCATCCTGAGTCGGCCGGTACATCACCATGTTCAGATGAATGCCGATCAGGCCAGGCGGACACATGTGTCCAAGAGCAGTAGTCACTGCCGCTCCCCAGTCACCCCCCTGGGCGGCCCAGCGCTCGCCATATCCCAAACGCTCCATAAGCTGCACCCAGGCGTGGGCAGTTTTCCCCACGCCCCATCCGGAAGATCGGGGTTTATCACTGAACCCAAAACCCGGTAGCGCAGGGATAACCAAATGGAACGCATCGCAGGCTTGCCCCCCATAGGCTGTAGGGTCGGTAAGGGGGCCGATCATGTCTCTGAATTCAAGAACAGAGCCGGGCCAACCATGGGTCATCAGCAAAGGAAGGGCGTCGGGATGGGGTGAGCGAATATGCAAAAAATGAATACCGAGGCCATCGATCTCGGTTCGGCTGCTGTTCCACTGGTTGAGTTGGGCTTCAGTGGCGCGCCAGTCATACGCTTGTTGCCAGTGCTCTGCCAGCGCGCGAATACGCGCAAGCTGCGGCCCCTGGCTGTTATCGTCGACGGTTTCCGGGTCTGGCCAACGGGTCTGCGCCAGGCGTTGCATCAGATCGTCAAGTTGTGACTGGGGAATATGAATGGGAAAGGACTCGACAGGGTGGGTCATCATTTGATTCCTTGTGCATAGGTATGGGCCAGGGTGTCACGGACGGAAGCCCATTTTCGTGGGCCATAGCGCTCGTTATCCAGGTTAAGCAGCTTGCCGCGGCCACTCATCATATCCCGCAGGTATTGCATGCCTTGCCAGGCGGGAAAAGGGTTGCCGGTTGCCGGCGTTAACAGGCGCGCTATACCGATAAGCGCAGATAATGTCCCGATATTTCCGGGGCGCAGGGTTCGGTAAGGCTGGCTGGTCAGCTCCGTCAGCATATGAGCGATTTGTGCAGGTGACAGACTGTTACCTGCAATGCGCAGAAAACGAGGGGAGTGAGGATCGAGTGCGGCATCAGCGGTAAATGCGGCCACGTCGTCTTTGGCCGTGAAGTCAAGTGGCTGCTGTGCATCGCCAAAATGCAGTACCCGGCGTCCCGGCACCACCAAAGGGGCATCGCCTTCCAACAGCTCCAGAAATCCGCCGTTGAGAATGGAGGTTACGTTGATGTCGACCGTCTCAAGCCTGGCGGCAAATCGTCGGCGCAGATCCATGTTGCGATTGTCGCCGGGGCGGGTACGGGTGTAGTCGAGCGAATAATCTGATGGGATGAACCTGGGCACCCCGGCCGCTATCGTGGCCTCCAACAGTCTACCCTGTTGCTCAATAATGACCTCTTCCAGGCCATTGAGCGTGGACACCACGCAACCTGAACCGGCGACGGCCGCGCACAGGTTAGGGGCGTCATCCAGTGAAACGGTCTTGATCGTAATGCTGCTGTTGTGCAGGCCCGTTAACCGGGCTGGTTCAGTGTCTGGTCGAACTAACGCTATCACATGGGCGCCGCGCGCTGTCAGGGCCCGAACCACGCGAGAACCTAAATCCCCTGTAGCACCAGCCACCGTAATGGGTAA
>DOOK01000445.1:4157-5026 GCA_003512805.1 Erwinia sp.
CCAGCCACCGTAATGGGTAAAGCCATGGAGTGATCCACAAAGCACCTGTTTGTCAGTTGATAAGAGTGGGTAAAACGACATACCGGTATTGATGCAACTGTCGTTAGCGTTGAGTTGATGAACAAACAACCATCGGTAAGTTGTAGACCATGATACAGACCAGACCCAAACTAAAAGGTGATAAAGCCAGGCGGGGGAGAGAGCACGTCCGGGGCAGGGTGCTGCGCGGCAGGGCTTTTTAACATAGGATAGCGAAGTTACCTGAAGCGAAACCCCGGGCTGTGCAAGCCAGGTTACCCTCTAAGCCCGTTCAGACTGTTCTACGCGGGCGCGATGTGTGCCGAAAACCATTCCCGCTGAAAAGTCGTCTGCGGCGTGTGGAAGGGCTTCTGTTCGATAGCGATGACGTAGCCGCTCATCGCTATCTTTACGCTCCCCGGCAAGCGCATGTTAAATACACAACAGAGTTACTTATGCAGCAAAAAAATCGTCGCCAGGCCTAAGAAAATGAAAAAGCCGCCGGTATCGGTCAGCGCGGTGATCAATACGCTGGAGCCAACGGCGGGATCGCGTTTTAGTTTGGTCATAATCAGCGGGATGAGGACGCCCATCAGCGCTGCCAGCAGCAGATTCAGCACCATCGCCAGCATCATTACGCCGCCCAGTGCCGGATTGCCGTACATGGCCCAGGTCACGCCGCCCATTATCCCGCCCCAACAAAGGCCATTAATTAAGGCCACGCCCAGCTCACGCACGATTAAATACGAGAAGTTACCCGGCTCAACCTGATGCAACGCCAGCGCACGCACGATCATGGTGATAGTCTGATTGCCGGTGTTGCCGCCGATCCCGGCGACGATGGGCATCAG
>DOOK01000318.1:0-947 GCA_003512805.1 Erwinia sp.
AGGGTAACTATCTGCCGGTGGTCACCGACGCCACGGCAGGGCTGGGACGTGACGCTTTTGTACTGGCCTCGCTGGGTTGCCGCGTGCAGATGCTGGAAAGGCATCCGGTTGTGGCTGCACTGCTGGATGATGGCCTTCAACGCGGCTACCGTAATCCGGAAATCGGCGGCTGGCTACAGGCGCGCCTGACGCTGGTGCATGCTTCCAGCCTGGATGCGCTGGCGGCAATCAGTGAAAAGCCAGATGTGGTGTATCTCGATCCCATGTATCCACACAGGCAAAAAAGCGCGCTGGTCAAGAAAGAGATGCGTGTGTTTCAGACGCTGGTCGGTGCGGATGACGATGCTGACGGGCTGTTGGAGCCGGCGAGACGGCTGGCGAAAAAACGCGTAGTGGTTAAACGGCCTGACTATGCGCCTCCATTGGCGGGTATCGCCACCCAGTCCGCCGTGGTCACGAAAAGTCACCGTTTTGATATCTATCCACCGCTGAATACGGCGGAGTAACTCACTGTTAAAAGCCGCTTCCCTTAATCCTGCAGAAGCGGCTTATTGCATGCCAAAGGCTACTCTTCCTGCTCGTCGCGCAGCGGCACAATCAACATATCAATATGCACGGTGTTGATTAGCTGGCGGGCTGAGGACATCAGCTTGCTCCAGAAATCCTGATGATGACCACACACCACCAGATCGACATCGTAACGCTTGATTGCGTCCACCAGCACCTGACCCAGATCGCCGCTGCCGCTGAGGGTTTCGGTAATGGGGTAACCTGCGCTGTTCGAAATATCGGAAAGCGCGGTGTGCGTCTCTTCAGAAATCCGTTTTTGCATATCGCCAAGGTTCACGTCGATCAGGCCGGTGTAGAGATCGGAGTAATTGACGTCAACATGGATCAGCGACACTTTTGCGTCGTAAGGGCGGGCCATAGATACCGCTTTCGCCACC
>DOOK01000318.1:1003-2975 GCA_003512805.1 Erwinia sp.
CGCTTTCGCCACCAGCAGTTTACTTTCTGGTGAAAGATCCACGGCAATCAGAATGTGTTTGTAAGACATAACGCTACTCCTTCCATTCGGTGCGGCTGCATACTTGCAGGCAGTCTGGCATCATAACACATTGAATTAATGCGATGTGGCAGGGTTCTCAGCGTCTGTCTCGACGCGTTTTTTATCCAGACAGTATAGCGAAAAGGGTGAACAAATGCCGGTCAGCGCCTCACCTTTGCGAGCGGGATCAACATGAATTTTCCGCTCTTTTTGTCCCGAGGCTCGTTCATGCTGGAAAAAATTTCCTTCCATCTCCTAAACTGAAGAAGAGAATAAAAGCGCTGGACGGCAACGTTGCCGTTACCCAGGTTGGTCGTGGGGTTGGCTAAGCTCTGTTAAGCAGGATCGGCGGCTGCAGAGTATCGTCGTGGAGGAGAGCATGATTAGCACGATTGCACTTTTTTGGGCTCTTTGCGTGGTTTGTCTGGTGAATATGGTGCGTTACTTTTCTTCCCTGCGCGCGCTGCTGGTGGTGCTTCGCGGCTGCGATCCTTTACTTTATCAGTACGTTGACGGCGCGGGGTTTTTTACCTCTCACGGCCAGCCCGGCAAACAGGTACGGCTGGTGCGCTATATCTGGATGCAGCGCTATCGCGACCACCATGATGAAGAGTTTATTCGTCGCTGCGAGCGGGTTCGCGGACAGTTTCTGCTGACCAGCGCACTGTGCGGACTGGTTTTTATCAGCCTGATCGGCCTGCTTATCTGGCATTAGGGCATAAAAAAGGCGGGGAAATATCCCCGCCCTGATAGTGCTGCAATGCCGGATTACGGTACCAGTTTCAGTGCCAGCCAGTACAGGCTGCCCGAAAGCAGGATGGAAACCGGCAGAGTAAAGATCCAAGCTAACAGGATATTTTTAATCGTCCGGCCCTGTACACCGCCGCCGTCTACCAGCATGGTGCCGGCTACGGAAGAGGAGAGCACATGGGTCGTTGAAACAGGCATCCCGGTATAGCTGGCTACGCCGATAGAGACGGCCGCCGTCATCTGGGCAGACATACCCTGAGCGTAGGTCATGCCTTTCTTGCCAATCTTCTCGCCGATAGTGGTGGCGACGCGACGCCATCCCACCATGGTGCCGAGCGACAGCGCCAGGGCAACGGCGATAATGATCCAGACCGGAGCATATTCAACGGTGTTGAGCATGTCGCCTTTCAGCTTGCCAAGGAAACGTTGATCTTCAGCAGAAACGTCCTTCAGCCTGGCGGTTTTGTCAGCCGTATCGGAGATGCACATAAGCAGGCGACGCAGCTGGCTGCGCTGCTCGACGTTTAACGCGTCGTAGCTTTGCAGATTATTCAGCAGGCTCTGGGTACGCTCGATAGCAGGCATCACACGCGAAGCATCGCAGTGAAACTCTTTCGGGCTGCCCGGATGCTCTTCTGGCGCCGGCAGAGCCGGTGGCAGCAGCTGCTGCATCTGCGCCAGCGAATCGCCATGCTGCTGGTAATACTGCTCCAGATGATTGACCGCATCGCGCGTACGCGTAATGTCATAGCCGGAAGCGTTCAAATTGACGATAAAGCCCGCAGGCGCTACGCCAATCAGCACCAGCATAATCAGGCCAATGCCTTTCTGACCGTCGTTAGCGCCGTGAGAGTAGCTCACGCCAATAGCCGATACGATCAGCGCGATACGCGTCCAGAACGGCGGCTTTTTCTTGCCGTCGATCTTTTCGCGTTCCGCAGGCGTCATATGAATACGGCGGCGCTTTTTATTGCCGCTCCAGCAGCGGCGCAGAATAAACACCATGCCGCCAGCCAGCACCAGGCCGACAATCGGAGAGATAACCAGCGACAGGAAAATGCCGATCATTTTCGGGATATTCAGCGCATCCACGACCGACGTGCCGGTCAGCAGTGCGTTGGTCAGGCCAATGCCGATAATGGCCCCGATGAGGGTATGGGAA
>DOOK01000319.1 GCA_003512805.1 Erwinia sp.
ACGGCGTGCGCTACTCTGACGGCAGCGCTAACAACCTGACGCACAAAACGTTTGAAGCCATTCAGTACTACCTGCTGAAAGCCTCTAACGAGCTGGCGCAGGAGCAAGGCGCCTGCCCGTGGTTCAATGAAACCACCTATGCGCAGGGCATTATGCCGATTGACACCTATAAGAAAGATCTGGATGCGATCAGCAACGAGCCGCTGCATCTGGACTGGGAAGCGCTGCGTGAATCGATTAAAACGCACGGCCTGCGCAACTCCACGCTGTCCGCGCTGATGCCGTCAGAGACCTCTTCGCAGATCTCTAACGCCACCAACGGCATTGAGCCACCACGTGGCCATATCAGTATCAAGGCTTCTAAAGATGGCATTCTGCGTCAGGTGGTGCCGGAGTACGAGCGTCTGAAAGATCAGTACGAACTGCTGTGGGAAATGCCGAACAACGACGGTTATTTGCAGCTGGTTGGCCTGATGCAGAAATTTATCGACCAGGCGATTTCATCGAATACCAACTACGATCCGACCCGCTTTGCGAACGGCCGCGTACCGATGAAACAGCTGCTGAAAGATCTGCTGACTGCCTATAAATTTGGCGTGAAAACGCTTTACTACCAGAACACTCGCGACGGCGCGGAAGATGCTCAGGATGACCTGGCGCCTTCCATTCAGGATGACGGCTGTGAAAGCGGCGCCTGCAAAATTTAACCAAAGCGGGGCGAGCTTCGCCCCCTGATTTTATGTCGGGCGGGGTTTTCCCTGCCCTTCCTCACTGGATAATGTCATGGCTTACACCACGTTCTCGCAAAATAAAAACGACCAGCTGAACGAACCGATGTTTTTCGGCCAGCCGGTTAACGTCGCCCGCTACGACCAGCAGAAATACGGCATTTTTGAAAAGCTGATCGAAAAGCAGCTCTCCTTTTTCTGGCGTCCGGAAGAGGTGGACGTGTCGCGCGACCGCATCGACTACCAGAGCCTGCCCGATCACGAAAAGCACATCTTTATCAGCAACCTGAAGTACCAGACGCTGCTGGATTCTATTCAGGGACGTAGCCCGAATGTGGCGCTGCTGCCGTTGATTTCGATCCCCGAGCTGGAAACCTGGATTGAAACCTGGGCGTTTTCCGAAACCATTCACTCACGCTCTTACACGCATATTATCCGTAATATCGTTAACGATCCGGCGGTCGTGTTTGATGACATTGTGACCAACGAGCAGATTCTGTCGCGCGCCAAAGATATTTCCGGCTATTACGACAACCTGATCGAGATGACCAATTACTGGCATCTGCTGGGTGAAGGCACGCATCAGGTCAACGGCAAAACCGTTACCGTTAACCTCAGGGAGCTGAAAAAGCAGCTCTATATCTGCCTGATGAGCGTTAACGCGCTGGAAGCTATCCGCTTCTACGTCAGTTTTGCCTGTTCTTTTGCGTTTGCCGAGCGTGAACTGATGGAAGGCAATGCGAAGATTATCAAGCTGATTGCCCGTGATGAAGCGCTGCACCTGACCGGTACCCAGCACATGCTGAACCTGCTGAGAAGCGGCGAAGACGATCCTGAAATGGCGGAAATTGCTAAAGAGTGCCAGCAGGAGTGCTACGACCTGTTTGTGCTGGCCGCGCAGCAAGAGAAAGAGTGGGCAGAATATCTGTTCCGCGATGGTTCAATGATTGGCCTGAACAAAGATATTCTTTGCCAATACATTGAATATATTACTAATATTCGCATGAACGCGGTTGGGCTGGAGCTGCCGTTTAAAACCCGCTCTAACCCTATCCCGTGGATCAACTCCTGGTTGGTTTCGGATAACGTTCAGGTCGCACCGCAGGAAGTGGAAGTCAGCTCCTATCTGGTTGGCCAGATCGATTCCGAAGTAGGCGAAAACGACTTCGACGACTTCCAGCTGTAATATGCGGAGGTACGTTACCCTCAGCGCCTGCGGCACACGCCTGGAATGCGCTGAGGATCACCCCAACTTACTGGCGACGCTGGAAGCCCATCACTATCAGGTGGAATTCCAGTGCCGTGAAGGCTACTGCGGCTCCTGCCGTATGCGCCTGGTAAAAGGTGAAGTCAGCTATGCGGAGCAGCCGCTGGCCTTTGTACAGCCGGGAGAAATCCTGCCGTGCTGCTGCAAGGCCAGGGGAGATATTGAAATCGAAATCCTGCACCTTTAGCCGTTCGTCCACTGACCGCGCCCTTCGGCGCGGTTTTTTTTCAGCCTTGCTGCGTTTCCACCACCTCAATCCAGCCGTGGCCACCTGAAACGTCCAGCCCCTCCATCCAACGCCTGAGCATATTCAGCGCCATCATGGCCACCACGTCCTGACGCGCCTTCAGCCCATGTCGGTTATTGCTGAACTTCACGCGCTGGCTCCAGCAGCCCTGCGGCGTGTAAAGGGCAAAACCAAGGTGATGATCTTTTTCGGCCCCCACCACCAGCGCCAGGCTGGCCTTACCGGCTTCGGCCAGCTGTTTCGCACGCTGCATCAGTTCAGCCAGGCTTTCATCCTGCGCTGGCAGCACATTGCCTGCCGCCAGCGGGGCCTGTACCGAGGCGAGCTGATATTGCACCAGTCCGGCGGTGAACTGTTCGCTTATCGCCAGCTGATGGTGCTGTTCTTGCAGGCGGCGGGAGAGCTGTGCAGGCAGCCCTTCCGTGCCCTCAAAGAGAGTGCTTTCACCGGCGATATCACGTACCTGCTGCCAGAACTGCTCCATTTCAGGCAGTTTTGAGGTTGGGCCATTCAGTTTTAACTCAATAATCGGCATGGAGGCGCGATAGCCCATCACCACCCCTTCCGGCAGCGGCAGCGGCTCGATTTCTGATGCCAGATCGCTTTCGCCGCGGCCAAAGGTCGTCAGGCGTAGGCAGA
>DOOK01000027.1 GCA_003512805.1 Erwinia sp.
CGATGTTATTTATGTCAGCCTTCCGTGAGGCCGAGCTGGCTCAGCGTCGCTTCGAACGTGAGCTGGAAATTGCCGTGGCACAACGGCAATTCGTCTTGCATTACCAGCCGCAATTCAGTGTGTCGACTGGCGACCTTGTTGGCTGCGAAGTGTTGATTCGCTGGCAACATCCTACCCGTAGCCTCCTCAGGCCGGCCCAATTTTTTGATATTCTGCTGACAAGCCCGCTGTCGGTTACGCTCGGTGAATGGATAATCCGTACTGCGCTGGCGCGAGTGCGTGAATGGCAAACACATTGTCCTGCGTTACGCGTCAGTATCAACCTTTTTCCTTCTCAACTGAGTCACGCGGAACTGGCTACTGTCGTATGGGAAAGTACCGAGGGGAACGCCAGTTTTGTCGACCTTGAGGTTGATGAACCTCTGTTAACGACCTTAACAGAAGAACAGCCGGATCTTTTCGAGGCGGTTGGCGCAACGGGCGCCTCCTTTATCATCGATCATTATGGGCGCACGCTGGGCTCGATGAATTTGCTGCAGTACGATTTTGTGGCCGGGCTGAAAATTGATAAAAAGCTGACCGGCCAGCTCGAAGAGAACAGGCATGTACGCATGATGTTTGAAACCATTACCACGCTCGGCCACAGCCTGAATATCAGCGTACTGGCTGAAGGCGTTGAAAGTGCGGCGCAACGGGCATTGGTAAAAGCCGCGCACTGCGATGTTGTTCAGGGAAACGGACTCTGCCAGCCACTAACAGAAGAGGATTTTGAAGCCTGGCTGTGCGATAAGACAGCCGGGGAGCATGTCTGATACATCAGTATTATAAAGGTATAAAATCAGACCGGGCAGGGCTTTCCTCATGCAAAATTAAGCTTACCTTCAGACTGAGGGAGGTAAGCCCCCGCTAATTTGGATTATTTTCTTATATTTGAGTTATTTGCCTGGATTTAAGCAGGCCATTCCTTCGTTCCCTTAAGGCCATTCCCCTTCATGCTAAAGCGCAGCTTATAAATAAATTAAGCTTACACCAGACCATGCCGATAATGAGGGTAAGTCACTTGCTCCGGAGGGGAAATGTTTAATCGTATAAAAGTCGTTAACAGCATCATTATCGTTCTTTGCCTGCTGGGTTTAATGCAGATTGTTTCCAGCGCATTGTCCTTACAGGGCGTGGTTGCTGACAAAAATAATTTTCAGATGGTAAAGAACACGGCCAGCCGAATTAACAGCTTTACAGATGCCTGGGTACAGCTGAATCAGGCGCGTATTGCACTGAACCGTGGAATGTTGCGTCTGCAGATGACGTCGGATGGCTCGCCGTCCGGCGATACGCTGGAAAGTATCGTAGCGGAAGGTCGACAGCTTCTTGCCCAATCCAGGCAGAACTTCGATCTGTTCAATTCCTTTCCGGTTTCTAAAAACGTTAATCTGAGCAGCCTTAAAACCCTGCAGGATAATTACCTTGCCTATGCGGATGTGCTGGATAAAGCGCTGTCTCTGGCCGGGCAAAGAGAGCTTAATGCCATCTTCGCCCTGAAAACCCAGAACTACCAGCTGGCTATGCAGCAGAGTTATTCCGCCTGGCGCAATACCATACAAACGGTAAACGATCGTGGCGTCAGCGAAAACCGTAAAACGTATATCCAGATGATATGGACCGCGTGCTCTGCCATCGTGCTGGTGGTGGTGCTGTTAACGCTCAGCTGGATGGGGCTGCGCAGGGTGCTTATCAAGCCTCTGTTTACTAACATGCAGCAGATACAAGCTATTTCACAGGGTGACCTGACCCGGACCATTGTCGCCGAAGGCACCAACGAAATGGCTGAACTGGCGAAAGGCATTCTTGAAATGCAGCAGGCTCTGATCAGCACCGTGACTACCGTGCGAAGAAGCTCGGATTCGATTTACAGCGGGGCTGGTGAAATTGCTTCTGGAAACAGCGATCTCTCTTCACGCACGGAAGAGCAGGCCGCCTCACTGGAACAAACTGCTGCCAGTATGGAACAGCTCACCGCAACGGTTACGCTTAATGCGGCCAATGCGCGTCAGGCTTCGCAGCTTGCTGTAGAAGCGTCACACAGAGCGACGGAAGGCGGGAAAGTGGTTAGCGAGGTGGTCAGCACAATGCAGGATATAGCGACCAGTTCCGCTGAAATCGCGGCGATCATCAGCGTAATCGATGGCATTGCTTTCCAGACCAATATCCTGGCGCTTAACGCTGCGGTTGAAGCCGCGCGTGCAGGCGAACAGGGCCGCGGCTTTGCCGTTGTGGCGGGTGAAGTGCGAAACCTTGCCCAGCGCAGTGCGCTGGCGGCGAAAGACATCAAGACGCTGATTGAAAAATCCGTGAATCGTGTTCAGAGCGGTGGCGCTCAGGTTGAACGAGCCGGGGAAACCATGTCTGAAATAGTCAGCGCGGTCACCCGTGTGACCAGCATTATGGCGGAAATCACTTCAGCTTCTGATGAACAGAGTAAGGGCATCGAGCAGATTGGGGTAGCCGTCAACGAAATGGATCGCGTTACACAGCAAAACTCGGCACTGGTTCAGGAGTCCGCTACGGCGGCATCAACGCTTGAAGAGCAGGCGCGGATGCTTATCCAGTCCGTGGCGGTCTTTCATCTCAGAAATGAACAGAAAAGCGTGGTGGCATCACCTTCACCGGTGGCCGCAAAGCGTAGCATGACGCCTGAACCGGTCAGCACCGGCGGCGACTGGATCGCGTTCTGATGATAAGTCCGTCGCGGCATTAAACGCGATTGCCCTCAGAAAACGTATTCTCACCCGGAGAATACGTTTTCTGCCAGAGGAAAAAGTCCGCAAATACCTTTCTCAATAACTCGCCTCTTATCCTTTATAACCGCCCGTTTAAGATGACCCTTCCTGCCTCTTTCTGATCAAATCGATCGTCAGAAGCCGCCTTCTGGCCGGTTAAAAGCACTCTCGCATAAGCAGAAAAAGCCTCACCTTTCTGCGTACCTTATGTCTGAATTATCCCGGGCGGAAAAATGCCGGGGCTCAGGTTACAATAGGCCAATTAAATAAGCCCTCAGTCGGCACAATATAATACGGGCAGCATTCGTGTCGGCCATTTTTTCCTGACAGGGAACGATAATGAAAAAATATTGGTGGGAAGACTTCCTCGATCATGAGCATAGCTGGCAGGGTTTAGTGATAAATGTCGCTCAAAACGACGCCCGGCCACTCGAGATGCAGAGCGGGCATAACGGGCGTCTGGCGTTAAAGGTCAAAGGCGAAACGCTGTTTTGGGCAACCGTACTGAAAGATCAC
>DOOK01000315.1:0-5799 GCA_003512805.1 Erwinia sp.
ATCCCTGCCAGCCGACGCGCTGAAAACTTAATTATCCGGCGTCGGGATTTTCAGCGTCATATTCAGCAAGCCGCGCGATTTGTTGAAAATTTTGTTACCGTTTTCACGACCTGCACGACGCGCACGCTGTTCTTCCGGCGTCAGCACCAGCTCTTCCATACACACAGGGCTACAACAGTCGTGATACTTTTCCGCACAGCTGGCGCACTGAATAAACAGCAGATGGCAGCCGTCGTTTTTGCAGTTAACGTGCGTATCACAGGCCGTGCCGCACTGGTGGCAGTGCGCGATAACGTCATCAGAAATCCGTTCGCCCATCCGCTCATCAAAAACAAAGTTTTTGCCCTTAAAGCGTACTGGCAGCCCCTGTTCGCGAGCACGACGGGCATATTCAATGATGCCGCCTTCAATATGATAAACGTTTTCAAAACCGTTATGACGCATCCACGCACTCGCCTTTTCACAGCGAATCCCGCCGGTGCAGTACATCACGATTTTTTTATCTTTGCTTTCCTGCAGCATATCCACAGCCATCGGCAGCTGGTCACGGAAGGTGTCTGCCGGGATCTCCAGAGCGTTGTCAAAATGCCCTACTTCATACTCGTAGTGGTTACGCATATCGACAAAGACCGCCTCCGGATCGTCCAACATGGCATTCACCTCACCCGCTTTCAGGTAACCGCCTACGTCACTGGCGTCAAAGGTTTCATCGGCGATGCCGTCAGCAACGATGCGCTCGCGCACTTTCAGGCGCAGCACCCAGAACGATTTTCCATCGTCGTCCAGCGCGATATTCATCCGCAGGTTATCCAGCGCCGGATCGAAAGCGTAAAGCATGGCCTTCATCGTTTCGTAATTGCTGGCCGGTACGCTAATTTGTGCGTTGATCCCTTCCGAGGCCACGTAAACGCGCCCAAACACTTTCAGTTTGGTTAAGGCGATATAGAGTGCGTCACGAAACGCTTTGGGATCGTTGATGGTGAAATACTTATAAAAAGAGACGGTCGTGCGCGGTTCGGTCTCGGCCAACATCCGCGCTTTCAGCTCTTCATTAGAAACAAGGTTGTGTAACACTGGCATGGTGTACGTTCCTGCGACTTTTGAGAAATTTTGCGGGCGATATCATACCTGAACAGGGCCAGAAGCAAACCAAAATCGCACTGAATCGTTAAAACTTTACGTGACAAAAGCCAGGGCCTGCCCCTGGTCTGAAAAGCATATCCGGACCAACATCACAAAAAAATCCGCCTATAGTTAGCCTGTTCCGACTTAATTTTTACGGAGAAACTGCATGAGTCAGCTATTTACCCCCATCGAACTGGGCAAGTTAACGCTTAAGAACCGTATCGCCATCGCCCCAATGTGCCAGTATTCTGCCGAACACGGCAAAGCCACGGCTTGGCACCGCATTCACCTGGGCCATCTGGCGCTGTCGGGCGCAGGCCTGCTGATTATCGAAGCGGCAGCCATTGAGGCAGCCGGTCGCATTACGCCGCAGGATCTGGGGCTGTGGGATGATGAAACCGAACAGGCGCTGGGCAGCGTGCTGCAGGATGTACGCCACTATTCCACCATGCCAATGGGTATCCAGCTGGCCCATGCCGGCCGCAAAGCTTCCACCGATCTCCCCTGGCGTGGTGGCAAACACCTGCAGCCGGAACAGGGTGGATGGCAGACCTCCGCACCTTCTGCGGTGCCCTTTAACGACGGCGATAGCGCGCCGGTCGCGTTAACGCTCGAACGTATTGAAGAGATTAAGCAGGCTTTTGTCGACAGTGCTGTTCGGGCCGATCGTCTGGGTCTGGATCTGGTAGAAGTTCATGCCGCGCACGGTTATCTGCTGCATGAGTTTTTGTCGCCGCTTTCCAACAAGCGTGAAGACCAGTACGGCGGCTCGCTGGAAAACCGTATGCGACTGACGCTGGAAGTTTTCCGCGAGGTTCGCCGCGTTTTCCCGGCAGACAAGCCGGTTGGCGTACGTATTTCCGCTACCGACTGGGTCGAGGGCGGCTGGGATCTGGAGCAGTCCGTTGCGTTGAGCAAGGCACTGGAGGCGGAAGGCTGCGCCTATATCCACGTGTCCAGCGGCGGTCTGGCTCCGCAGCAAAAAATCAACGTCGGCCCGAACTATCAGGTCCCTTTCTCGGCGACCATTAAAAAAGAAGTGGCCATTCCGGTTATTGCAGTCGGGCTGATTACTGAACCGCGTCAGGCGGAAGCGGTACTGGTCGAAGGCGAAGCGGATATGGTCGCCCTGGCACGCGGCATGCTGTATAACCCACGCTGGCCCTGGCATGCTGCTGCAGAACTGGGGGCAAAGGTTGACGCGCCTGAACAATACTGGCGTTGTGAACCGCACGAGGTGAAAGGGTTGTTTAACGCCTAGCCATAATTAGCCAGCGCGTTCACGCGCTGGCGCTTAAACCTTCTGAATACCCACGCATTATTTCAGTTCGCCGCTAAAAAATGGCACAATAGGTCATAAATAATCATTCCCGGGCAGCATAATGGTGCCCCTTTTTACGATCTGGAAACTCATGACTCAGCTGCCTCAATTTACGCGTGCTTTGTTGCATCCCCGTTATTGGCTTACCTGGTTGGGTATTGGTCTGCTCTACATACTGGTGCTGTTGCCCTATCCACTGCTCTACCGGCTCGGCTGTGGCCTTGGTCGTCTGTCTATGCGCTTTATCACCCGCCGCGTGGCGGTGGCGCGCCGTAATCTGGAGCTCTGCTTTCCGGAAATGCCGGAAGCGGAGCGCGAGGCCATGGTGGTTCGCAATTTTGAGTCGGTTGGCATGGGGTTAATCGAAACCGGTATGGCCTGGTTCTGGCCCGACTGGCGCATCAGAAAATGGTTTCAGGTCAGCGGGCTGGAGCATATTGCTAAGGCGCATCAGGAAGGCAAAGGCGTTCTGCTGATCGGCATGCATTTTCTGACCCTGGAGCTGGGCGCCCGTATCTTTGGCATTCATAATCCCGGCATCGGCGTTTATCGCCCTAACGATAATGCGCTGCTGGACTGGCTGCAAACCTGGGGCAGAATGCGTTCCAATAAAAGCATGTTGGATCGCAAGGATCTGAAAGGCATGATCCGTGCCCTGAAAAGCGGCGATATTATCTGGTACGCGCCCGACCATGACTATGGCCCTAAAAGCAGCGTGTTTGTGCCCTTTTTTGGCGTGGATAAAGCGGCCTCAACCAAAGGCAGCTACTTATTGATCCGCAGCGGCCAGCCCGCGGTGATCCCTTTTGTCCCACGCCGCTTACCGCACGGCAAAGGCTACGAGATGGTCATCCTGCCCGCGGAAAACGATATGCCGGTGGATGATGAAGCCGCGACCGCCGCACGGATGAATAAAGTGGTTGAGCACGGTGTCCTGATGGCCCCGGAGCAATATATGTGGCTGCACTGCCGCTTTAAAACGCGTCCGGCGGGCGAACCTTCCCTGTATTAATATTTCGGGCGGAACTGATTCCGCCCTTTCTTTAACCCTGACTCAACCCTTCTGCTTTTCCCCCGTTGCGCGCTATTGAGTCCTGAGCTTTAAGCGCATACTTAGCCCGCTCGCAAACTGGCCAGGCTGCAACGATGGCTTTAACTGATATTGCTTCCTCCCCGATCAACTGGCAAAAGAACCTTTTTGCTGCCTGGCGCAGCTGTTTTTTGACCGGCACGGCTTTCAGTCTCGTTATGTCTTTTCTGCCGCTTTACGTCGAGCAGCTGGGCGTCACCGATCCGCACTCGTTGAATCTTTGGTCGGGCGTGGTATTCAGTATCCCTTTTTTGTTCTCTGCTATCGCCTCACCTTTCTGTGACGGCCTGGCCGACCGTAAAGGCCGGAAAATTATGCTGCTGCGTTCAGCGCCTGGCATGGCGATAGTGATGGTGCTGATGGGACTGAGCACCTCCATCTGGCAGTTTCTGACGCTGCGGGCGCTGTCAGGCGGTTTCGTGCCTGATGCCAATGCGCTTACAAGCGTTCACTTTCGGCTGAAGAAGCCGCGTGGCTTACACGATGGGAAATGGTTCACGAACTAAAACAGGAAGTGTCGAAGAATCCCTCAAATTTCTGGTAGACGGGGAACGCAAAAACTTATCATTGGCCGAACGGCTGAAAATGGATGCTGAGACGGCTGCGCGTATCGACCGGGAACAATCGCTACAAAATTTTATAGTTGTGGCGAAAGTTGCGCGTAAATGATTACGATATGCTCTATTTTTTCTTTGAAGAGCCGCTTCAAAACTATATCAAAATGGACGAAATCCTGCGTAAAAACCCGACAGCCTCAAAGGAATTTATCAATGCTATCGAAAATTATTAGGCTGGTTCGTAAGTTGATAGCCGAGGTGTCAGGCGGGCTTGTGCTGATGGCCGTTGTGACAGGTATCTTTCTGGCCGCAACGCTTAATGAAGGGGCAATGCGTATCATCGGCCCATTGCTGGTTCTGATTGCGGGCCTGGTGGTTTATGGTCTGACTTACCTTATCGCCGAAAAAGCCGATCGGCGTTAACATACCGCTGCAGAATTACAAAAGCCGGGCAAGCCCGGCTGATGTATGGGTTACTTGCTGCCGTTAGTAACAGAAACCGTAAGGAAGTTATCCGCATGGATGTTAATCGCAGGCGTATCTCCTCCAAAAGATTTCAGTACTGCAAGCAGGACAACAATTGCAAAAAATTTTGCGTCCATTTTTCAGCCTCAATCACTTGGGGCTGCGTAGCTCGTTTGTAGCAGACGGACAACCAACTAACGACAAGAAATGATGACTTCCGGTCTCGCAGCGGCGGTACTACATAAATGTCCCGCCTTTCGGGTCTGCCTCAACGATCCCCATCGTTCCCTCAGGACACGCTCAAAAATCTTCCCCATCGTCTCTATGTGCAATGGGGTATGGTAAAGAGTGGCTTGTGTATCCATCATTAAAGTTTTCTCGCGGATACTCTGCACAGCAAGCATCTTCAGGAAGCCAGCGCCAGCTGACACCCTCCGATCCATCGCTTGTCCAGACGGGAAATTTCTCACTACCTATTCAGACGGTGTAACTCCTGAATTTTTCCCATCAGGCCATCCATACCTCGACTAAAGAGCCTTTTCACGTTATGAGCTTTACACGCTACGGACTACAGCCTTCACGCTACTGATTATAAAGCGGCTTGTGCCTATTTAGAAATAATTTTAACCATTTCTGTAGGCTGGCACCTTTTTAAGTTGCTTAAAAATATACCAACACGCCTTGACGACGCCGTCAAGGTGACGGAAAATAGTACGTGATGACTTCCGGTCTTGCAGTAAGTGACCGTTGCGCTAAGTGTCCCCGCACCAGCGCGCAATCTAACCGCCTCCCCAGGCGGTTTTTTGTACCTAATAAATAGCGTCATTCTTAGAGGGAAAGGCCAACTTTAATAGATATTCTGCGGCGTGTTAAATGCGTTATATTTGTGAGACTTACTACATAAATAGTCCCCTCCCTAAATTTCCCTGCCCTTAAGCTCAGCCCATACACGTTTTTTAAGGATTCCTTTGCTTTAATTTACGCATTATTATACTGTACAAAACACAGAAAAAATAATGCTGAATGTTTATGGGCTTTTCTTCACTAGCAACCGATTGTGTCGAAGAACGGCTGTCTCTCGATACGATTTGCAATACGAGCGCCCCGTCAGTTTATTATTTAAGGCTGGGAACGGATCCCGCCTCACAGGAATAAACCGGAGTGCGCTTTTAATTGTTAATACTGCAATTAAACCGGAAGACTACAATATTATTGCTGCTGAGATTGATGGAGAATTTCGG
>DOOK01000315.1:5872-7682 GCA_003512805.1 Erwinia sp.
ATTGATGGAGAATTTCGGCTCGTTCGGTTTCGCTGTGTACCCGTGGCACATTTTGAAGAACTGGGCAATTCCAATAAGCGCAGACCGCTTAAAGCCGAAGAAACTTCAGAAGAGGAAAAAGGGATGTGTTATGTAGTGATAACACCTGTCCTCAACGACGTGTGGGCTTTATCGTCTGTTATTAGTGCCGGAACGGGGCCAAAGCCCCGTAAGCCTCAGAAAAACAGCGTAGCGCTTGTCACGCCACATGCTTTCGCGTAGCGCGCCAGCGTTTCAAAACTGGCACTTGTGATGTTTTTTTCCATTCTTGAGATCGTTGGAGGCTTAATCCCCATGCGTTCAGCAACCTGTGAGCTTGTAAGACCGGCATTGTCTCGCCATTCGGCCAAGAGTGCCTGTAGACGCTCTTTCCGTTCTTCTGCTTCATATGCTGCGCGAAACTCAGGGTCGCGCATTTGTTCGTTATAGATTTCGGCTAATGTTCTGCCTTTCATTTATTAAAACCCTCCAGTCTTTGCCAGGCTAACGCAATCTTTGTGGTGAGCGTTTTTGGCGTTTTTTAACAAAGATGCGTAGTAGGTAAATTTTACTGCCTGACTGATAAACCCACAACCCTCGGTCTATATCGCCACCCATCGTCCTTACTTCAAACAAACCATTTCCGAGCGGCTTTGTGTCTGGTTCTCTCAGCTTACAAGGGTCATCTCCAGCTTTTTTTAAAATATTAGAAATTTTTTCCCTGATTACCGTCGGTAGCGCTAAAAATTCTTGCGCTGCCTCGTCGTGAAACTTAACTTCAAACACGGCTCCCTTCCTCCGTGAAAAAAGAATAATAGCTTTAACGCTAAGTTTATAAATTGCGGCCATGGTCGCAATCGGTCAGCCCTGATAAGCGTCTCACGCTTTTCACATTGCTTCGGGAATGCTGCCAGCATCGCCGATCCAGGCATAATGTTGGCCGTTGAATTCATAGCGAACGATCCACTATCCATCCGCGTTTCGTTCAGGAGCGTCAAAGTGCGGGCGGGGGGCTTTATCGGCTGTGATTTCCGTCGCTTCGGTTTGTGGCTCTTTTTCCACGTCGATTTCGTCATCGACCAGTGATTCGTCTTCTACCTCGCTGTCGCCCCCTTCTGCGGTGTCTTCTTCTTCCAGATCCTCAGTAAACGCGGCGTTATCCAGAACCAGCGCTTTTGCCTCACTGGCTAACTAATAGTGACCGTTCTCACCGATCTTCTGGCCCGGGGCAGGAGCAACAAATTCGAGATAACAAGCGACCATTGACGGCTTAAACTTCATTTTCCTGAGCACTGTGCTGGTTATCTTCGCGTCCGGGCTTTCTTCTATGATCTGTTTTACTGTTGCGTACATACGAACCGCCGCATCCCCTTGCGCACATCCGGGCATTTCATCATCAAGCGCCTGTAATGCGGCCAACCTCTGATTTTCATTACTGGCTACCGGATGCCACGATCGCGAAAAGTTATGTAACTTGAACTGCTTATAATGAAGCTGGGTGTTTTCGTCGCGCCCTAAGACTTCCGCAAAGAAAACGTCTTCGTCTACATCGGCCCATCGGGCATCGTGACGGATCCAGCGTTCATAAGCGACACGTGCGTAAATGGCGCGGCTGTCCTTATAGATGCGGCGGTCGTCGTTAAAGAATTTTTTACCAAGGAGTTAAAAGCTTTGGCCAGAATGGCATTAATACGGCTATTTTCTGACCGGATAACCACTCAGGTGACGCGAGAAGCGGCTGGGCGCTGGGGTAGTATCGACGTGCGCGGTCAGCGACGCGTTAATCGGCGGG
>DOOK01000185.1:0-172 GCA_003512805.1 Erwinia sp.
ATAAAGGCGCCCGGGCCTGTCTGAATGAATCTGCTGTCGCAACCCGCGGAGCCTCTGCCGGTGTTTGTTACTGCCGGTTCTTTACGTGGATGCTCTGGTAGCCGGGTGTGACTGCTTCAAAAAGAGAAGATAAGATTTAAATGCAGCTTAAGGTTAACACTGGCAGCCTGTT
>DOOK01000185.1:434-4407 GCA_003512805.1 Erwinia sp.
TGCGTCAGAAAGGGAAGTTAAGCGTTAAACGTAGCTCGTGGTTAACACTGGCAGCCTGTTCGCTGCCGATGTTTTACGCAGGCGCCTTTCGTAAAGACAGAATGGCTGCGTCAGAAAGGGAAGTTAAGCGTTAAACGTAGCTCGTGGTTAAAGCTGGCAGCCTGTCCGCTGCCGCCCTTCGTGCCGGATTCATCGCCGAGCCAGCAAGAAGTTAAGACTTTGTCGCCTCATCCAGCCAGTCTTTGAAACGGGCGTAGGGCACGTACAGCGAGACATTTTTATACAGCGTTTTGCCGGTTTTAATATCGTTAATACGATTAGAATAGCCGACGATCACGCCTGCGACGGAATCATCGGACGCGTTGTAAACCGCGCCACCGGACATCCCCTGCACCACGCCCGCATCAGAAGCCACCACGACACAGCTCAGCTTGTTCCAGTCATTTTTCAGGCCGGTGTTCACCAGGTTAGTGCCGGTTGAGGCCACCGGCATGGCCGAAATAAAGCTGTAGCCATACAGATTAATTTTATCGCCCATAAAACCGTTACGAAAATGCGGAGCGGGAACGTTGCCGTTTTTATGGTACACCACCGCCAGGTCACATTCAGGATGGCGCGATTTAACGCGATAAAGCGAATATTTCGCCACGTGCGCCGCCGTCAGGCTGTAATCAGCGGTTAAGGGAATAGTGGTGCCCAGCGTGCCCACGCCCAGAATGGTAGGAATGCCGGTGACGGTCATATCCACACGCTTCTCCGCTTCGCTGCTGTACTCATATTTTCCCACTGAGCACCCGGTAATACTCAGCGTCAGCAGGCAAATAGCCAGTCGCATCTTTGCTCCTCGGTAATGAATCGTTCAAGCACAGCTCAATAAACGCCCGTTGCATCCATGATCGAGGTATCGGCCAACACTCGGAAAACTTTACCTATTTAACCGCACTCCGCTTTAAATGATGATCGGATAACTGATAATTTTCAGTAATGGGTGCCGTCTCAATTCGCATAAAATACGGCCATTTTTTACTAAAGTCTGGACCCGTTTTCCTGAAGTATAGACAAAGCCTACCGCCTGAAAATGACACTATTCAGCTAAAATTTGTTTGTAAAACGAACAATAACCCGCGATTGTTGCCTTTCAGGCAAGAGATTGTTGCCTGAGAAGAGGTATAAGTCCCTGATGAGCTGTGGTTTAATCTCTGATGTGATACAGATCAAAATTCACATTTTGTAATACTTTCCTGCCCCGTATTGTCCGCCGAGAGCCGTCGGCGGAAAGATAATTTTTTCTGGAGAAGATGAGATGCCCGTTTCTTTACTGGCATTGGCGTTAAGCGCCTTTGCTATTGGCACCACGGAATTCGTAATTATGGGCCTGCTACCGGAAGTGGCCGGCGATCTCAGGGTGACGATCCCCTCTGCGGGCTGGTTAATCAGCGGCTATGCGCTGGGCGTGGCGATCGGCGCGCCGATTATGGCGCTGCTTACGGCTAAGCTGCCGCGTAAAAAGACGCTGATTTTACTGATGTCGATCTTTATCGTGGGTAACGTGCTTTGCGCACTGGCTTACAGCTACAACCTGCTGATGGCGGCAAGGGTGATTACCGCACTTTGCCACGGCGCATTTTTTGGTATCGGTGCCGTTGTGGCCGCCAGCCTGGTGGCCCCTGATAAGCAGGCATCCGCCGTGGCGCTGATGTTTACCGGCCTGACGCTGGCTAACGTATTGGGCGTGCCGTTGGGCACCTGGTTTGGTCAGCTGTTCGGCTGGCGCGCGACTTTCTGGGGTGTGGCGGTGATAGGCGTGCTGGCATTTATCGCGCTGATAGTCAGCCTGCCAACTAACCGCAACGAGAAGCCGGTCCATCTGGCAAGTGAGATCGGCGCGCTGGCTAACGGCAAGCTGTGGCTGTCGCTGTTGATGACGGTATTTTTCGCCGCCGCTATGTTCGCGCTGTTCAGCTATATTGCGCCGCTGCTGCTCCAGGTTACGGGGATCAGCAACAAAGGCGTCAGCTGGACGCTGTTTTTGATCGGTGGTGGCCTGACGGTCGGCAACATTTTGGGCGGCAGGCTGGCCGACTGGAAAGTCTCCTTCAGTCTGATCCTCAGCTTCTCGCTGATCGCGCTGTTTTCGCTGGCCTTCAGCTGGACCAGCCATGCGCTGTGGCTGGCGGAGATTACCCTGTTCTTATGGGCGATGGCGACGTTCGCCACCGTGCCGGGCCTGCAAATCAACGTTGTTCGCCACGGCAAAGAAGCGCCGAACCTGGTCTCCACGCTGAATATTTCCGCCTTTAACGTCGGCAATGCGTTTGGCGCATGGGCTGGCGGTGCGGTGATTGACGGTGGCTACGGCCTGACTTCCGTCCCGGTTGCCGCTGCCGTACTGGCAGCTATGGGTCTGCTGATTTGCCTGCTGACCTTCCGCCGTAGCCGTGACCAGCGGCAGGCCGCGCGCGCTTAAGCCAGCAAGGCCTCAAGGCGCTGGTTGAACAGGCTGCTATGCTGATGCAGATGCAGGCTGAACGCGTCCACCAGCGCCGAACCAGGGCGGTGCTGCGGCCGGATCAGGCTGACGGTAAAAGGCACTTCAATGCTGAAGCGGCGGATCGCCACGCCGCTGCCTGCATAGTCCAGCGCCGTCAGTGGATTAACTATCGAGACGCCCACACCCGCTCTGACCATGGCGCACACCGAGGCCGCACTGTGCGTCTCCATCACCATCCTGCGCTGCACCCCCTGCTCGCTGAATAACTGATCCAGTAGCTGCCGGTAGCCGTCCGTTTGCGACAGGCTGATAAAGTTTTTGCCGGCAAAATCCTGCGGCGTCAGACAGCTTTTTTCTGCCAGTTCGTCATCCTGCGGCAGCACACACACTTCATTGCCGGTAAAAATCACGCAGCGATCTGTCCCGGCTGGCGTCTGGCTGGTTTCCGTTAAGCCCAAATCGTAACGCTGTGCCGACAGCCACTCCTCCAGCAGCGGTGACTCCTGTGGGATGATATTCAGGCTGACGTCAGGATAGTGCTGTAAAAAAGGCTGACAAAGCAGAGGAAGCAGCGACTGGGAAAACACGGGCAGACAGGCGACCGACAGCTCGCCCTGGCGAAACTGGCGCAAACTTTCCGCCGCGTTGATAATCCTGTCCAGGCCGTACCAGGAGCGCTGGACTTCCTCAAACAGCTTCAGGCCCTGCACGGTAGGGTGCAAACGGCCCCGGATGCGATCGAACAGCTTCAGACCGGTCAACTTTTCCAGCCTCGCCAGTTCGCGACTGACCGTGGGCTGCGAGGTGCTCAACATGGCCGCCGCCTCGGTCAGATTGCCGGTAGTGACGACCGCATGGAAAATTTCGATATGCCGCAGCGTAATACCCGCCATAAGTATCCCCTCAAAAAAGAAGCAGCCATATCATGGATGAATAGCCTTCGCTAAAACAGATATTTTTCATCCTGCCGCCGTTCTGGCGTAATGAGGCGACTACTGACAGGAGAAAGCCCGATGCCACGTCCGCTTAACACCACCGAAACCGCTCTTAACCGTGATAATTTGCTGCAGCTGGCGCGCCAGTATGGCGGCCCCGTCTGGGCTTACGATGCCGACGTCATTGCCGACCGCATCGCGCAGCTGCAGCAGTTTGACGTGGTGCGTTTTGCGCAAAAAGCCTGTTCTAACATCCATATTCTTAAGCTGATGCGCGCAGCAGGCGTCCGTGTCGATTCCGTATCGCTGGGAGAAGTGGAGCGCGCGCTGGCGGCAGGCTTCCAGCCGGGCGGCGAAGAGATTGTCTTTACGGCGGATCTGCTGGATGCGCCCACGCTGGCCCGCCTGACGGAACTGAAAATCCCGGTGAATGCCGGATCGGTCGATATGCTACACCAGCTGGGCGAAGCGTCGCCGGGGCACCGGGTTTGGCTGCGCGTCAATCCGGGATTTGGTCATGGTCACAGCCAAAAAACCAATACCGGCG
>DOOK01000183.1:0-2066 GCA_003512805.1 Erwinia sp.
CCAATCAGCCCTGCAATAAACGCTTGCCCGGTAGCGGCTGCGCGGCGCTGGAAGGATTTAGCCGTCAGCATGCGGTGATTGGTGCCAGCAAGGCCTGCATCGCCACGCATCCCAGCGATATGGCCGTTGCCATGCGACTGCTGGATGCGCAGGTAGAAACGGTCAGCCCGGACGGGAGCGAACGCCGTATTGCCCTCAGCGACTTTTATCTTGCGCCAGGCGATACGCCGCATCGTGAAACCGTCCTGCAGCCGGGCGAGCTGATCGTGGCGGTCACCCTGCCCCGGCCGCTCGGCGGCACGCATATCTATCGCAAGGTGCGGGATCGGGCCTCTTACGCTTTTGCGTTAATCTCGATTGCTGCCGTTGTGCAGCCTGACGGCACGGGCCGCGTGGCGGCTGGTGGCGTGGCGCACAAGCCCTGGCGACAGGAAGAGGCTGATGCGCAGCTGCCGCACGGCACGCAGGCGGTGTACGATCGGCTGTTTGCCCACGCGCATCCCACTCCTGAGAATGAATACAAGCTGCTACTGGCGAAGCGCACGCTCGCCTCGGTACTGACGGAAGCGAGGGCCTGACGCATGAAATTTGATAAGCCCGCGGGCGAGAACCCTATCGATCGGCTTAACGTTGTGGGGCATCCCCACGATCGCATTGACGGCCCCATGAAAACCACGGGCACCGCCCCGTATGCCTATGAATGGCATGATAAAGCGCCTGACGTGGCCTATGGCTACATCGTCGGCGCAGCCATTGCCAAAGGGCGTATTACCGCTATCAACCTTCAGGCGGCTCAGAACGCACCGGGCGTGCTGGCAGTAGTGACGGCCAAAAACGCTGGCAGCCTGGGCAAGGGTGATAAAAATACCGCCACGCTGCTAGGCGGGCCAGAGATTGAGCACTACCACCAGGCGGTGGCCGTCGTAGTGGCAGAAACATTTGAACAGGCGCGCGCGGCCGCGCAGTTGGTTGACGTACAGTATCGTCGCGAGCACGGTGCCTGGGATCTCGCGGCAGAAAAGCCGTCCGTCACCGAAGCGCCGGAAAGCCAGCCGGATACCGTCGTGGGTGATTTTAATCAGGCTTTTTCTGCGGCAGCGCTGAAGCTTGATCAAACCTATACCACGCCAGATCAAAGCCATATGGCCATGGAGCCTCATGCTTCTATGGCGATTTGGGAAGGCGACAAGCTTACCGTCTGGACGTCCAATCAAATGATTAACTGGTGTCGGACCGACCTGGCGCAAACGCTGAAGCTGCCGGAAGAGAACGTGCGCGTCATTTCGCCCTATATCGGGGGCGGCTTTGGCGGCAAACTTTTCCTGCGCAGCGATGCAGTACTGGCCGCGCTGGCTGCTCGCGCGGCAAAAAGGCCGGTAAAAGTGATGCTGCCGAGACCGCTTATCCCTAATAACACCACGCATCGTCCGGCGACCATTCAGCATATTCGTATCGGCACCGATTCGTCAGGCCATATCACCGCTATTGCCCATGAAAGCTGGTCGGGCAACCTGCCCGGCGGCACCCCGGAGACGGCGGTGCAGCAGACCGAACTGCTTTATGCAGGCGCTAACCGTTTTACCGGGCTGCGACTGGCGACGCTCGATCTGCCCGAAGGCAACGCCATGCGCGCGCCAGGCGAAGCGCCGGGCCTGATGGCGCTGGAGATCGCTATTGATGAGATGGCGGAGAAAGCAGGTCTCGATCCGGTGGCTTTCCGTATCCTTAACGATACGCAGGTCGACCCTGCCAATCCCGACCGCCCTTTCTCGCGCCGTCAGCTGGTCGAGTGTTTACGTACCGGCGCAGAGCGCTTCGGCTGGGATCGCCGCAATGCGACGCCGGCACAGATAAAACAGGGACGCTGGCTGGTCGGGATGGGTATGGCGGCAGGTTTCCGCAATAACATGGTGACGACCTCCGGCGCGCGCGTGCATCTGGATGCTGACGGCATCGTCACGGTAGAAACGGATATGACCGATATCGGTACCGGCAGTTATACCATCATTGCCCAGACGGCGGCCGAGATGGCAGGCGTACCGCTGGAAAAAGTGGTGGTGCGGCTG
>DOOK01000183.1:2225-8841 GCA_003512805.1 Erwinia sp.
AGTGGTGGTGCGGCTGGGCGACTCCAGCTTCCCGGTCTCCGCCGGTTCTGGCGGTCAATGGGGAGCGAACAGCGCTACCGCCGGCGTTTATGCTGCCTGCGTCAAACTGCGCGAAGCGGTAGCCAGCAAGCTTGGCTTTGATCCGGACACCGCGACCTTTGCCGATGAGCACGTAAGCAAAGGGGGCCGCCGCGTCCGCCTTGCCGATGCGGCAGCCGACGGTACGCTAACGGTGGAAGACAGCATCGAGTTTGGCGATTTGGATAAGCAATATCAGCAGTCCACCTTTGCCGGTCACTTTGTAGAAGTGGGCGTAGACAGCATGACCGGTGAGGTGCGGGTGCGTCGAATGCTGGCCGTGTGCGCTGCGGGCCGCATTCTTAACCCTAAAACCGCGCGCAGCCAGGTGATTGGTGCCATGACCATGGGCCTGGGGGGCGCGCTGATGGAGGAGCTGGCGGTCGATAAGCGTCTGGGCTACTTCGTTAATCATGACCTGGCAGGCTACGAAGTCCCGGTTCACGCTGATATCCCCGAACAGGAAGTCATCTTTCTGGATGACACCGATCCGGTCTCCTCGCCAATGAAGGCGAAGGGCGTGGGCGAGCTTGGCCTGTGCGGCGTCAGCGCCGCTATCGTCAATGCGGTGTATAACGCGACCGGCGTGCGGGTGCGGGAATACCCCGTCACGCTCGATAAGCTGTTAGGTTCGCTACCGGACGTGGTGTAAGGAGGCGTTATGCTGCAACACGCTTTCCTTAACGACCAGGCGACGCCAGCGGCTCCGGTACCGCAACAGGCGCTTCTCACCGACGACAGTGCCACTGTCCTGCGCTTTGCGCTAGAAGCGTTAAAGACAGGCACGGCTGTGGCGCTCGTCACGCTGGTGGCGATACGTGGTGGCGCGGCGCGTGCGCTGGGCGCGCAGATGGCGGTGCGGGAAGATGGTCAGTATTGCGGTCTGGTCTCCGGTGGCTGCGTGGAGGCCGCGGTGGCTTGTGAAGCGATGGCAGTTATCACCTCGGGTTGTGACCGGCAGGTCATGTATGGCGAAGGATCGCCTTACTTCGATATCGTGCTTCCCTGTGGCGGCGGCATCACGCTTGTCATCCATAAACTGCTCGAGGCGCGCCCACTGCTGGAAGTGCTGAATTTGCTGGCCCAGCGCCAGACGGCGGGGCTTGGTTACTCTCCTCAGCACCAACGGCTGCAAAGGGTTGCCTCGCCGGTCAGCACGGGCTGGCATAACGGTGTTTTCGTCACGGGTTATCGCCCGTGCACGCGAGCACTCGTGTTTGGCCGTTCACCAGAAGCGCTGGTCACCGCCAGTGTCGCCCAGGCAGCAGGCTATGAGGTGCAACTGTACGACGGCTCCGACCCGCAGGCAGCCATACCGGTAGATGCACACACTGCCGTGCTGCTGCTCTGGCACGATCTGAACCGGGAACTGCCCATATTACAGGCCGCGCTGGCGGCCAACCCGTTTTACATCGGTGCGCTGGGCAGCCAGCGTACCCACGCGAAACGCGTACAAAAGCTCAGCGAATTGGGTTGGAGCAGCACGGATATTGCCCGCATCAAAGCGCCTGTGGGGATTTTCCCCAAAGCGCGTGATGCCAGCTCGCTGGCGCTTTCGGTTCTGGCGGATGTTGCGTTCGCCCGTCTTAATGTCGCAGGAGATGAACAGACAGATGTCGGATAAGGCAAAGTCTCGCTGGCGGACGACTACGTGAGCGATGCTATTGCCTTATAAAAATGCAGATTGTGTGGCCGCTGGCTTCGCCCGTTCTTCGGCAAGGAAGTCAACAAAAGCGCGTAACGGCGCAGACATAAACCGGCCGGGAAAGTAAAGCCAGGGGCCTTCAAACGTGACCCACCATGCCGGGAGGACCGGCAAAAGAGCGCCTGTTGCAAAATGGGGCTGCAGCCAGTTTTCAAAGGTAGCGATGACGCCTTTGCCGCCGCATGCCAAATCCATAGCGCCGCTCGCACCATTAACGCCGATAGTTAAACGACCAGCCGGATTGACACAGACGGTTTCGCCCTCACATTCAAACTCCCACGGGATCAGCGCACCACTGGAATATTTCAGGCGAATACAGTCATGTTCGGCCAGCTCGGCCGGATGCAACAAAGGCCCCCGTGAACGGAGGTAAGAAGGGGCAGCAGCAAGCGCTAACCGCTGTGTTCGCGGGCCTATCGGCACCGCAATGCTATCTTTCGCCAGATGCTCACCGTAACGGATACCGGCATCGCAGCCTTCGGCGGTCGCTTCGATCAGCCGATCTTCCACGATGATTTCTACGCGTAAGAGCGGATGAAGAGCCAAAAAGCGGTCCAGCAAAGGCGGTAAAATGTCCACCATTACCGCGCCAGTTACGTTCAGTTTCAGCGTGCCGCGCAAGTCCTGTTGAGAACTGGCAACGTCATCAAGCACCGCTCGCATCTCATCCAGAAGCGGGGCCATACGCTCAGCCAGCGCCTGACCCGCCTCGGTTGGCATTACGCTGCGCGTGGTACGAATAAAAAGCGGTACGCCAAGCCTTAACTCCAGTGCAGTGACTCTTTCGCTGACCGTAGACGGCGACAGGCCCAGCTGTTTTGCCGCAACCCGAAACCCTTTTCCTTTAAAAACCGCGAGGAAAACCGCTAAATCATCCATTGCACTTTCCCGGGATTGTTCGCTATTCCGATCAGGTTATTCGTATTTAACCCGATTATCAAACAGTGCTCACCAGGTTATAAATCAAACAACCCCTGCGTGTCTTCCCGTAGCGGACAGGGGCAAATCTGACTCACTTACCGGAGAGCCTGCATGAAAAATAAAAGCGTTCTGATTACCGGCGCCAACAAAAGTATAGGATTCGAGACGGCCAGACAGCTGGGCCTGTTGGGTTATAAAATTTGGTTAGGGAGCCGCGATGAGACGCGCGGTCAGGCGGCCGTAGACCAGCTGGCTGCAGAAGGCATCGATGTCCGGCTGTTGGTTATAGACGTCACGAAGACAGAGAGTGTTGAGGCTGCCGCCCAGCGGGTGCTGAAAGAAGAAGGGAAGCTGGATATGCTTATTAACAATGCCGGCATTTCGGGCGCTCAGCCAGTGGCGCCGAGCGCACAAAGTATCAGCGACGTTATGGCGGTATACGATACCAATGTTTTTGGCATCATCAGGGTGACCCAGGCTTTTATTCCTCTTCTTAAAGCCGCGCACGGAGCCAGGGTGATTATGGTCAGTAGCGGACTGGGCTCGCTGACCTGGGTTTCCGATCCGCATCACCCTTATGCCCAGGTTCAGGCAATGGGGTATACCAGCTCTAAAACAGCCGTTAATGCTGTAACGGTCGCTTTTGCTAAAGAGCTGATTGATGACGGTATCAGCGTAACTGCTGTCGATCCTGGCTATACCGCCACGGATTTCAATGGGCATACCGGCCCGAGAAACGTGGCTACGGCGGCTGCTGGGATTGTCTGGCTGGCGGACGAGGCACCTGCGGAAGCCAACGCTGGCTTCTATTTCGATCAAAACCGGGCGCCGTGGTAAGGCTTTAAAGCGTGTAATTATCCTCTTAGCAGAGGTGATGCGTTCACCTCTGCTGCACAGCGTACCGCAGCCCCATTTTCCCTGATAACAGCAAAGGCAGTTATCGTGCAGGCCCATCTGGACAAAAAGCATTCTGTTGATACGCTGGATAACGACCAGGCTAACCGCCTGGTTTATAGCAGGCGCTCAGTCTGGCCTGCCTGTCATACCCGTTCAAAGGCTGTCTATAAAAATAAAACAAGGGACTTAATATGAAAAACAACATCGCCTGCCTGACCCTGACCATCGCTGCCCTGTTGGGTAACGCGGCTCTCCCTGTCCTTGCCGCGTCCTTGCCGGTAACGCCTGATTTATCGGTGCCGGTCAGCCATTACGTGACGCAGCTTAACGCAGATAAAAGCGTTACCTTTCGCCTTTTTGCCCCGGAGGCCAAGCGGGTTTCGGTGGTGACCGGCTCTTCTCCGGATAGCTTTGTCTCTCACGATATGAGCAAGGACGAAAGCGGCGTATGGTCATGGCAGAGCGCCTCGCTGGCGCCGGATCTGTACGAATATTATTTTGATGTGGACGGCTTTCGTTCTGTGGATACGGGAAGCCGTTTCCAGAAGCCGCAGCGTCAGGTCAATACCAGCCTGATCCTGGTACCAGGCAGTCTTCTGGACGATCGCGCTGTCCCTCATGGCGATCTGTTGACGGTAACTTACCACTCAAAAGAGCTGCGCTCAGAGCGTAAAATGGTTGTCTGGACCCCACCAGGTTACAGCAGCAAAAGCGACCCGCTGCCGGTGCTCTACTTTTATCATGGCTTTGGCGATACCGGGCTTTCTGCAATTGACCAGGGTCGGTTACCGCAAATCATGGATAACCTGCTGGCTGAAGGGAAAATTGAACCGATGCTGGTGGTGGTACCCGATACGGAAACGGACATTGCTCAGGCGATCCCGGAAAATTTCCCGCCGAAAGATCGTCGCAAAACATTTTACCTGCTTAATGCCAAAGCCGCAGACCGCGAACTGATGCACGATATTATTCCGCTGGTCGATGCCCGATTTAACGTGCGTCAGGATGCAAACGGACGGGCGCTGGCCGGATTATCGCAAGGCGGTTTTCAGGCGCTCTTCTCCGGTATGAACCATCTGGACAGCTTTGGCTGGCTGGCGACGTTGAGTGGCGTAACCGGTGCAACCGTGCCGGATACAGGCATTGCTCGTCAGCTCGACAAGCCCGAAGAGATTAACAGACAGCTGCATAACTTCACCGTGGTGGTCGGCGAAAAAGATGCCGTTACCGGGCAGGATATTGCCGGACTGAAAAGCGAGCTGGAGAAAAAGCACATCAGGTTCGACTACAAAATGTATCCTGGCCTGAACCATGAAATGGCTGTCTGGCGCCCGGCCTATGCCGATTTTGTGCAGAAACTGTTTAAATAACGTTTCGCCTCTTCCTGACAGGAAGGGGCGTTTATCCTATTACGCGACTTCCTTCAGACCACCCGCTTACGTCATTTTCCCGATAGGACTGCGAGTAGCGTAAAGCACCGTTTAATGAGGCTATGCAGCAAAATATTCAGGCTTTTTGCAGGCGCAGATCTTCGACAAAGGCATACAGGCCGCCAGGAGCAAAAATGACATATTGTCTGGCAGCCCACCAGGCCTTCAGCTCACCTGGGTTACGCCTTTAATTATTGAGGCAAAGGCAGTTACCGCCTCGGTCTGCTTGATACTGTCGCGGGCGATCGCCCCCGCTAAAGACTCTCCTGCTCCGACCAGGCCAATGCAGCATTGCTGAAGCTGTTGAGGCGACATGCGCACATGGGGCGTCAGGACAGCAACAAACATGGTCACGCAGTTATCGAGAAGCTCCTGAAAAACCGCTGCCTTTTCCTCACTGCCGGCCAGCGCCGCCCCTACCGAATAGAATTCATCTGTTTTGTCTGTTGTGCATTCTATATAGGCGCTGGCAAGCATATTCACCGTTTCCTGCACGCTTCTGGAGGGGGTTGCCATGGCCTCGGTAAACATCCTGACCCGCTCCGTATCAATCCATCTGTACAGCTCGATCAGCAATGCCGAGCGGGTAGCAAAATGATCGTAGACCACAGGTTTTGACACCCCGGCACGACCAGCAAGATGCCCCAACGTCAGCCGATCCGCGCCCTCTTCCCGGACGATCAGCCGCGCTGTGCCCAAAAGCTGTCGTCGCCGTTCGGCTTTAGACAACCTTTGCGCACGGGGTTTATTTTGAGAAATGTCATGTTCATCCATCGGGTGTTGTCCATAAACCTACTAAAAGTAGCTTTCGCGAGTGAGTAGTGCTACCTTTCCTACTATTGGTAGCTTACCACGTGAATGAGGAAACAGGCATATGTCCTTTGATTCGATACTTCTCCTGGGCGGTTCCGGCGCTATTGGTCAGCAAACTGCCAGGGCACTTCGTGCCAGCTATCCTGATCTTCCCCTGCTTATAGGCGGTCGTGATCTGACAAAAGCACAGCGCGCAGCGGCAAAAGCAGGCAACGCGCAAGGCATTAAAATTGACCCGGGGCGTTCAGACCTTGGTTTGGGCGCGCATAAAATCAGCGCTGTGGTCGTGCTTTACAAAGATCATTCGCTTGCCACGCTGCGCTTTGCACAGGCACGAGGCGTGCCGCACCTGAGTATTTCTTCCGGCGTGTTCGAGATTGCCCCGGAAATTGCCGACTATATCAATCACCCGCATGCCGCTGCGATGGTGCTGGGATATGAATGGCTGGTAGGCGCCACAACAGTGCCTGCACTCCAGCAGGCGAAAGCCTTCAGTGAAGTGCATGCCATCTGCATTAATGCGCTGGTAGACGAAGAAGACATGGGCGGCCCGGCTGTTGCAGCTGATTTTGCGCATTTGAATCATCTGATGCCAAGGGCGCTCACGCGACAAGCGGGAGAGTATATATGGCGCGAAGGCGATGACATTAACACGGCGTTTCCAGCGATTGACGGAGCCAGAATCAATGCCGCCGGTTTCTCATCGATTGACGTGGTAGGACTGGCCTCGTCTACAGGCGCGCGCGATGTTCAGTTCAATCTGGGAACGGGC
>DOOK01000055.1 GCA_003512805.1 Erwinia sp.
CAATCGCCCGCCATTTGCTCACGCCCTGCTGATGGTTAGGGTGCAGCAGATAGGCCTCCAGTTCTTCCTGATTGTTGAACAGGCCGGCGACAACAAAATCAGCAGCAATTTTTCGGCGGGCAACATTTCTGCCGCAGGTCCACCCTTTAATTTCTGCAATGTAATGGGGATGGTTCCTGGTTTGGCGCTCTGCCTCGATGGCTTCTATCGAAGCCCAGCTCCAGGGGCTTTTAAAGGTAAACGATACGATATGCATTAACATGGATCCTTTACTCTCCTTGCCGTTTAATGGGTTAATACATTAAAAAATCAAAAGTATTATGGCGGAATCAGGGAGAAAATTGTTACCTATATCGCTTGCTTTACTTATCACATCAGGAAAAAATGACCGCTTAATAAAGGTAAAAAGGAAGGAATATTCTGCTATGCCGTTGGATAAGACAGAAATAAAAATCCTGAAGCTGTTGCAGGATGACGCGCGTATTACCAACCAGGTTTTGGCAGAAAAAACCGGTATGTCTGCTTCACCGTGCTGGCGAAAAGTACGCAGGCTGGAAGAAGAGGAAGTGATCCAGGGCTACAGAGCGGTCTTAAACCGTAAAAAGATTGGGCTGGGGGTGATGGTTTTTGTGCGAGTCTCTATAGACAGCCACAGCGAAGCCGAAGCCCGTAAGTTTGAGGAAGAAGTCACCGCGCTGGAAGAAGTGGTCGCCTGCTACAGTATCGGCGGCGATGCAGATTTTTTATTGCAGGTGGTGGCACAGGATCTCGATTCTTACGCCGATTTCGCCATGTCGGTCATTCGCCGTCTGCCCGGTATTAAAGAGATGCAAAGCATGTTTGTGCTGAAAGAGATCAAGCCGCTGGCGAGCCTGCCTGTTAAAAAGCTCATTTAAAGCAGACCTGATGCCGATGCGCTTTTTCCTGCTTCCCTTGCTATGAAAGAAGAGATAATGTGCGCGTGACGAAGTGGCGCTTCCTCGCTGACTGGTGCCACCTGATAATCAATTTTCTCAGCGGAGAAACTCATGAGTAAGCACGTTCTGTTTTCAGCCCTTTTATTTGCTGCAATGCCGTTAGTGTCGACGGCTTTCGCCGAGGATAGTCAGGTAGAAGCGCCTCAGGATCCTGCCGCAGCCGCTCCGCAGGCGCCAGCAACGGATGCGCCAGCGGCGCCCGCTCCGGCAGCACCTGCACCGGTAGCGCCGGAAGCGCAAACGCCTTCCCAGGCGCAAACGCCATCGGGCGAAGAAGCCGCGCCGCAACGCGATCCGGCTCATCCGTATGAAATTCAGTATTTCTTTGCTGATTTCCAGCGCTTTGCGATTGGCAGCATCGTGCCCGATCGTTACCGCACTAAAAAATATGAAATTGTGGACTGGAAAACCCGCCATCTGCCTGCGCCAGAGCAGGGCGCCAGCTGGACCTACATGGGCGGTAACTACGTGATGTTTGCTAAAGAAGATGGCCGCATTCTGAAAGTGGAATCCGGCGACATTTTCTATAAGCAATAGGCCATAAAAAAGCCCGGCGGTTGACGCCGGGCCTGGCAGAGTACGGGCAAAGCGGTGTTTTTATTCTGCCTTTTTCCGATCGCCGTAGAGATAGCTCAGCGAAGCCAGCAGGCACAGGCTGTAGCCCAGCAGCTCACAGCCTTCCTCCGCCATGTTTTTGACCGTGTGGTTATACCCATCCAGCATCAGATGCTGCCAGAGGTCGCGCATGCCGAACAGGCGGTCAAACACTAAAATGGTCAGCAATCCCGCACACAACATCCCCCAGGCAGGATGACGCAGCAGATCGGCCAGGCCTTTCACGGCATGTTTTGGCTGACGTACGGCGAGGGCAACGCAAGCGCCAGCGGCGGCCAGAGCAAACCACACCCAGCTGCCGTGCGACAGGTCGTCGAACAGGAAATCCAGCTCGCGGATCAGCATACAGGTGAAGAAACCGCCGACTAATATCAGCGTCGGCCTGAGAGCAGGCTGTCGATAAGCGCTATAAAAGTAGAGCAGCACGATAGCCAGCAGCATCAGCTCCTGAGCGATCTCGGTAAACGAGGTTTCATGTACGCCGTTGTTCATCCAGCGGACATCGATAAAAACCATTCCCATCATGGTAGCCAGAAACAGCGCGCAGCCAATAAAAGCCAGTGCCTTACGGCGGATAAACAGTAAATCAGATTGCATAATGCCCCTTATTTTTTTTCGGGGCGATTATAGGCACTGAGTCAGCGTGGGCTTACCAAATAATGCCGCCAGGGGACGGCGGCGCCGAGATTGTCGTCCATATTGCACTGATTTGAGTTAATCAGCGCTGAAAAATGCTGTCAGACACTTAATCCGGTAATCGATATCTTTCCTGCTGCCGGGTAAACCAGGCGGGCGGGACGTAATAGGGCGCCAGCGTCAGCTGTTCAATACCGCTTTCGATAATGACAGAAGCCTGACGCCACAACGCATCATTACCGCCTTTCAGCAAAGCGATCTGCACGCGTTTCTCTACCAGATAAACGCGGGCAAAGTGTGGATCGTACTGAATAATCGAGCGGGTGTTATCAATGATATCGGCCAGTTTGATGGTCTGGGCATCGCCCGAGGCCTGCGCCGTGTGGCGAAAATGGGCCACTTTACGTGCCGCACGATTCTTTGCGTCGGGCTGCTTGCTGTCGGTCAGCATCGCCACCAGCGAGGTAACCTCCGCGCCAAAATGGTTCTCAATATCCGCCAGCGTGTTGGATGTATCCTCAACCGTGTCGTGCAGCCATGCCGCGGCCAGCATGATTTCATTATCGGTTACGCTACGCACCAGCTCGACTACCGCGGCCGGATGAACGATATAGGGCTCATCGGTATATTTGCGACGCTGACCCGCTTCAGCATGCGCTTTACTGGCATATCGCCGGGCCTGTTCTTCCAGTGAATACATGTTTTCTCCCCCTGAGCCTTAAGATTCGCTTGCAATTATATAGTGCACTATTTATATTTTTTACCATGACTACAGATAAAGATGACAAAAAAGCGGAAACCTCGCCACTGTTGCTTGACCGGCAGCTCTGCTTTGCGCTTTATTCCGCCAACCTGGCGCTGCATAAGCTGTACCGGCAGCTGCTGGCGCAGCTCGACCTTACCTATCCGCAATACCTGGTGATGCTGGTGCTGTGGGAGCGTGATGACGTGACGGTATCTGAAATTGGCGAACGGCTGTTTCTGGACTCCGCCACGCTTACACCGCTGCTGAAAAGGCTGGAAGCCGCGGGCCTGCTGGATCGTCAGCGCTCGCGCAAAGACGAGCGTCAGGTGGTGGTTACGCTGACCGGGCAGGGCCGCGAGCTGCGCCTTAAAGCCGTCGATTTGCCTCAGGCCGTGAGCTGTGCCGCCGCCTGCGACGAGGAAAAAATGCGGCTGCTAAAAGTCGAACTGGAAAACCTGCGCGACAGCCTTAACGGCTAGACCCAGGTCTGGCTGTGGAAAGTCTATACTGAATACAGTCGCTGTATTAAGTCGCTCGCGATTTAATAGCGCATATAAAACCC
>DOOK01000054.1 GCA_003512805.1 Erwinia sp.
ACCAAAGATGGCTGGTTGCTGACCGCGGAACATACGCAGAGCATCTATAACGGCTACAACAAACTGGTGCTGCAGTACGCTGCTGACGCCATGACGTCTGAGAATACCGGCACGGCTAACGGGCATTCAAGCGGCGCGGCCATCAACAATAATGGCAGCATGTTTCGCGTACTCGACCACGGCGCGCTGGATTTCAATGACAAATGGGGCCTGATGTACGTAGCGATGTATCAGGATACCGATCGTGATAACAATAACGGGACGACCTGGTATACCGTTGGCGTGCGGCCGATGTATAAATGGACGCCGATCATGAGCACCCTGCTCGAAGCGGGCTATGATAACGTGAAATCCCAGCGTACCGGCGATCGCAACGGCCAGTATAAAGTGACGCTTGCGCAGCAGTGGCAGGCTGGCGACAGCATTTGGTCACGTCCGGCAATTCGCCTTTTCGCCACCTACGCCAAGTGGGATGAGAAATGGGGCTACGACACCGACAGCGGCGTTGATAATGGCCTGGCAATAAACGACACCACCGCCCGTACCTTCAGCCGCGGCAACGATGATGAAGTGACTTTCGGTGCGCAGATGGAAGTCTGGTGGTAATACCAACAAGGAAAATTTGATGAAAAAGACGCTGCTCTCTCTTTGTCTGTCGCTCAGCCTGATCGCGGGTGCACAAGCGGCTACGCAGGATGCCTCTGCTGCACCGAAGATTTCTGCCCAAACCTTGCACAGTCTTACCTGGACGCCGCTGGTACCGCCGGTCACGCAGGATGTGGATTTGGGCAGCGCCGGAACGAAAATTAATCAGGATGACATTCAGGGCGCCGTTGCGGCCTTTTCACTGCCTGCCGATCGCGGGTCGCTGGAAATTGTTTTAACCAGCATGGTGACGGGAAAAACGGTCTATGCGCCCAACGTGCTGGTACTTGACGAACAGATGCGGCCAGCAGCGTTTTATCCTGCCAGCTATTTTCCTTATCAAAAGCCGGGTCTGGTTTCCAGCGATCGGCTGGAGGGGACGCTAAAGCTGACGCCAGCGCTGGGTCAAAAGCAGATTTACCTGCTGGTTTACACCACGCAAAAAAATCTCCAGTCGACTACGCAGATGGTGAATCCTGCCAAAGCCTATGCGGCAGGCGTGGGCAATGCGGTGCCGGATATTCCCGATCCGGTGGCCACGCATACGGCGACCGGCAAGATCAGTCTGAAGGTTACCGCCGAGCAGAAAGCCGGTAACGTTATGATCGGCCAGCTTTTACCTTCTTCCGAACCGGCGCCTGCCGCGGCTGTTATCGGCTCTACCGCAAGAACTGAAGCGGCTCCGTCGGCAAAACCTGCCGCACCGATGCTCGACGAGTCGGATAACTACTTTAACGAGGCGATTAAAAAGGCCGTGAAGGCCGGAGACGTGGATAAAGCGTTGAAACTGTTGAATGAGGCCGAGCGTCTTGGATCTACCACGGCTCGCCAGACCTTTATAAACAGCGTGAAGCATTAACACAGGCGGCCAGGCCCTGTCCGATCGCCTGGCCATCACCCGGGGGACGGCAAGCATGACGCTTGTCGGCCCCTGGTTTTTTATGGCTGCCGCCGCTTTACGCCTGCCACGCTGAGGCTTTGTGACTGTCGCTGCTTTGCGACTGCTGCTGCTTTGTATCTGTCGAACGGGGGCTTTGTTACTGCCGCCGCTTTGCGCCTGCCGAGTTGCGGTTTCCTGTGACTGTCGCTGCTTTATATCTGCCGGCCTGCTGGCTTTCTGTCATTGTCGCCGTTTACGTGGGCCAGCGCTGAAGCGCACGCCTGAGCTGCCGTGCAGAAGAAAACCCGGCCACCAGCGCCGCTTTTTCCACGCCTTCCCCCTGCTGTAGACGCTGCCGGGCCAGCGCCAGCCTGAGTTGCTCGTGATAGTCCCGCACGCCGATCCCCAAATGCTGCCTGAACAGGCGCGTCAGATGACGGGCGCTGACATGTACGCGTCCGGCAATCTCCTCCAGTGACCAGGCTCGCTCCGGGTGCGCGATCAGCAAATCCTGCGTACGATGAATAGCCGGATTAATATGATTACGATAGCGTAGCCACGGTGAAAGTTGGGGATCGTCACCCGAGCGGCGAAACCAAATTACCATCTCCCGGGCCACCGCCAATGCCGTCTGGGGGCCACACAAACGGTGGATAAGATGCAGCGCCAGATCGATACCTGCGGTAATGCCTGCACTGGTACAAATACCCCGATCTTCTACAAAAATGCGGTCTTCTTTGATGATTGCCGCAGGTTCAGCGATTTTGAGCCGATGGATAACCTCGTGATGGGTCGTGCACTGCACACCGCGAAGCAGGCCACTGCGCGCCGCCAGAACAGAGCCGGAACAGATACAGACCAGCGTAATTTGCCTGGCGTGGATCGCTGGTTGCAAACGCATCAGCCAGTGTTGTGCGGCCATAGCCTGTGGCGTATCAAAAGAGACGCTGGAATCCGCCACGCCCGGCACCACCAGCAGGCTGCCGACAGGCAAACTTTCCGGTAACGGCGCCAGCTGGCTAATGGTCATGCTGGTGGAGGTTGGCACGCTTTCCTGCGGGCCAATATAATGCAGGCTGAAGGCATCCCCGGCCAGCTGAAGTGTTTCTGCCGGGCCGGTAATATCCAGCGTCATTACGCCGGGAAGCGTTAAAAACCAGACCGGGATCGCCATATTTTTCTCCAGTACGCGGGGGCTTTATTTCAGCGCCTGCAAGCACGCTTCTACGGTAGCAACAGCGGCAAAACGGTTTAGCAGCACGCTTTCAGTATGGTGACGCAGATCTGCGATGTTGAGCGTAATCCCTTTATGCGTAATCGGGAAGGTCAGGGTGGCCTCGGTGACGAAAGTGACTCTATAACCCAAATCGGACGCGACGCGGGCGGTGGTTTCACAGCACTGTTCGGTACGCAGCCCGCTGATAATCAAGTGTTTGACCTGACGTTCACTCAGCCAGGCAGCCAAACCAGAATCGGTCAGCGCGTTATGCACCTGTTTCTGCACGGTGACGGCGGGTTGATGCTGCAAAAAAGGCAGGCGCTTTACCAGGCCTGATGCCAGCGAAAACGGGCCGTCCATCTCAACATGAAACACATCCACCACCGGGACTTCTCTGGCCTGGCAGCCCGCAATCAGCTCACTCAGCTTTTGCTCAAAGGCCGGGACTTCCGGCGTGTCAGGGTAGCCACGATGATAGAAAGATTGCTGGGCGTCAATCACTAACAGTACGGTATCGGTCATTTTGGGACTCCGGTTAGCAGGGCTTTGACGTCAATAATGACGGGGATCGACACCGTGCATAAGGCCAAAAACGGACAGGATTGCGTGCAGGAAGGACAACAGAGAGAAGGGCATCACTTTCGCCGTGGCTAAAAGTAAAGGCAACAGGCACTGACGGTGCTTTATCGTAACAATAATTCTGATGCGATAAGCCGGGCAGGTGAAAAGCGCAAGTAAAACAGGAAGGCAAAGACTACGCAGATCTTTACCGCTGATGCCTTTGCCGCAGCTGAATGATATTCGCCAACAGCTTACTCATTCCTGCACCCGATGCGTTTATACAGATCGCGTTGATCGGACGGGATCTTTAGCGGCACGGATTGGCTTACGTCCGGCACATAGCCTTTGTTGCACCGTAGCCGAAGCGCCATTCTTAGCAGCCAGCTCCTGGCACGAGCGCTGCCTTGCCGGAAGGGCGTTACGGGCTCAACACGGCAGATACGGCCAGGCAAGCCGCATTCCTGAAGGCATTAGCAAGTGAGCCGAGGATCAAATCACTCTGAAGAAGGCAGCATCCGCAAGCCCGGCCTGGCTGGCAAGGCTGCGTCCGAAAACCCGCCCCGGCAGCCAGCGTTCGGCGGCATAGCGTTGCCGCCGCTCAGGGCTACAGGGTTTTTGCCACCATGCCTGCTGCGGCCAGCAGCATAATCGCACCTGCCGAACGAAACAGGATTTTTTGCGCGCGGGCGCTGGTCAACAGGTGGCGGATACGCAGCGCGGCCAGAATAAAAACGGCCCCCACGGCGAGCAGTACCAGAATAGTCAGCGGCACCAGCATGGTGCCCCAAACGCGCAGCGAAACGTTATCCAGCGACATCACCAGCGGCAAAATCGCCAGGTAAAAAGCCATCGTTTTAGGATTGCCGAGCGTGATGGTCAGGCCGGAAAACCAGGCGGAGGCCAGCTCTTTACGGCTGGTTCGCTGGTCAATATCAATTGCCTGGGGATTATGTTTCCAGAACTGCCAGGCAAGCCAGCAGAGATAAAGTGCTGCCGCCCAATTGATTAGCGTAAACAGTGGCGTAAAGCTGTGTGCTACCACTGCCAAACCGAACACCGCAGTGGAAAGGTAAATGAGGTCGCCCAGGATCAGCCCGGTCAGCATGGTGAAACCGGTGATAGCCCCGCCGCTGACGCTGCGTGCGACCAGCGCGGTCATGCCCGGCCCGGGGATAGCGGCCGCCAGACCCAGTGCGGCCATATAGGAGAAGATTTGTGCAGTACCTGACATAATGTGCCCTTAGTAAGCTGTTCTGACGTATTTTCCCGGCATTGTTAAGCGGGATCGGCCAGCGCGATAAGCGCCCTGGCAAATACCAGATCCTGCGCCGCCACGCCGACTGATTTAAATAAGGTCGAGCCCCCAGACGCTGGTACTGGCCCCGCTCCCAGCTCGCCAATTTCTTTGCTCCAACCCGTCTGAGCGATGATGCCCTGGTCGCTGGCCTGACGCAGGCAGGTTGAAGCGTTCCAGACGGCCTCACGTGAATCTACATAAAGCTCGACGGCGGAATAGACA
>DOOK01000071.1 GCA_003512805.1 Erwinia sp.
TCTTCCGATCTCTTCAGGGCCGCCAGCTGCTCGGAAATGGCGTCGTCTGCCTGAAGGTCAGCGAATTCCTGATCCAGGCTTTTCTTTTTGCCAAAGCTATGGCTCTCGGCCTCGGCTTCCATATGGTCGATACGGCGCTCGAAAGACTCAAATCGAGCCATCGCCTCGTCAATTTTACCGCTGTCCAACTGGCGACGCACGTCGCGTGAAGAAGAAGCAGCCTGATGACGCAGGGTCAGCGCCTGCTGGCGAGCACGGGTTTCACTCAGTTTTTTCTCCAGCTCACCAATTTCACCCTTCATACGGCCCAGGGTTTCTTCTACCTGTTCCGCTTCACGCGTTAGCGAGACGGTCAGGTCGCTCAACCTCTGTTTTTCAATCAGCGCAGCGCGGGCCAGGTCATCTTTATCTTTACGCAGCGCCAGCTCCGCTTTTTCCTGCCACTCGGCCTGCTGAATCTCTGCCTGTTCAATACGGCGGTGCAGCTGTTTTTTCTCTGCCAGTGCGCGGGCAGAGGTGGATCGTACTTCCACCAGCGTATCTTCCATTTCCTGAATCATCAGGCGCACCAGCTTCTGCGGATCTTCTGCTTTTTCCAGCAGCGAATTGATATTGGCGTTCACGATGTCGGCAAAGCGAGAAAAAATACCCATAATGTTCATCCTCTTAATAAATTTTGGTGTGACGGAGATAGCTATTCAATTCGCATGCCAACTTTTATCCCTTTGATTTTACTTGAATAGGCAGGTTTACAGTCGGGCTGAGTTTCTCTAAAGTGGTGTAAATAACCACTATTTGGCGAAAAAAATGGAAAAAGAGACGCTGCTTGGCGAGTCGAATAATTTTCTGGAGGTGTTGGAGCAGGTTTCGCGCCTGGCACCGCTGAATAAGCCGGTGCTGGTGATCGGCGAACGCGGCACCGGTAAAGAGCTGATCGCCAGTCGGCTGCATTATCTTTCCGAGCGCTGGCAGGGACCGTTTATTTCCTTAAACTGCGCGGCCCTGAACGAGAGCCTGCTGGATTCCGAACTTTTTGGCCACGAAGCTGGCGCGTTTACCGGTGCACAAAAGCGCCACCTTGGCCGCTTCGAGCGTGCCGATGGCGGTACGCTGTTTTTAGACGAGCTGGCAACAGCCCCGATGCTGGTGCAGGAAAAACTGCTGCGGGTTATCGAATATGGTCAGCTGGAGCGCGTCGGTGGCAGCCAGCCTTTACAGGTTAGCGTGCGTCTGGTCTGCGCCACCAACGCCGATTTACCGCAGCTGGCTGAAGAGGGGAAGTTTCGTGCCGATCTGCTGGACAGGCTTGCCTTTGACGTGGTGCAGCTGCCGCCGCTGCGCGAGCGCCGTAGCGACATCCTGGTCATGGCAGAGCATTTTGCTATTCAGATGTGCCGGGAACTGGGCCTGCCGTTTTTCCCTGGTTTCTCCACAAGGGCACGGCAGACGCTGCTGGAGCACGAATGGCCGGGCAACGTGCGGGAATTAAAAAACGTGGTGGAGCGATCTGTCTATCGCCATAGCGAAACGGATGAGGCGCTGGATACCATTATTATCAACCCTTTTCAGCGGCTCTATGCGGCTCCGACAGCCAACACCGCCGGCGATCTGCCCGCTTTACCGCTGGATTTACGTCGCTGGCAGCATCATCAGGAAAGAGAGCTGCTGCAAAAAGGCCTGGAACAGGCGCGCTATAACCAGCGTCGGGCGGCAGATCTGCTGGGCGTCACCTACCACCAGCTGCGCGCAATGATGAAAAAGCATAATGTAGAAATCGGGGCGGATGACGGCACGACATAAGAAATCTTAGCTCTGCTGCTGAAGTAAGGTGCGCCAGATAGCGTAGCTTTCCTGCTCAAAGCAAACGATATTAACCTGCTCTACCGTTTCACTAAGCCTGGCGACAATCGCTTCCAGCGCTATCTCTGCCGCCAGCGTTTTGGGAAATCGATAGATACCGGTGCTGATGTTGGGAAACGAAACCGATTTAATCTTGTATTCATCTACCAGGTCGAAGCAGCGGTGGTAAGCACTTCGTAAAAGCTCCGGTTCACCGTTTTGCCCCCCATTCCATACCGGCCCTACAGTATGGATAACATAGCGTGCAGGCAGGTTACCTGCACCGGTGATCACGGCGTCGCCTTCTTTGCAGCCGCCCTGTCGGGCACGGATTGCCCTGCACTCTTCCAAAATAGCGCTGCCCCCGGCACGATGTATTGCGCCGTCCACTCCGCCACCGCCCAGCAGCGACGAGTTAGCCGCATTGACCATCGCCTCTACCGGTACTTGCGTGATATCGCCCTGTAATAATTTAATTTTGTCAGACATAAGTGCCTCCTTTACGCTTCCAGTATAGACGCCCTCGTCTCTCTTTCGCCGCTGCCCCCGCCGAAAAATGCGCAAAAAAAAGCCCGCTCGGCGCGGGCTAAAAATACTGGAAGCAATGTGAGCAATGTCGTGCCCTTCTCCGGTAGAGCCCCCGTTGAAGTGCAAGGGAATAATAATCATTCTCACACGCTCCTGTAAAGCTTTTAGTGAGAATAATTCTCATTACCACACTAATATCGGGCGTATACCGCTGAAACACGCCTACCCGCATCGACGGGTAAAACGGTATAAGGGCTTCTGTCGTCCGGTCGCGATTAATCAGGATAGCGTCAGGATGCTGGCCCTGTTTCCCCGGAGGGGAACAGTGCTGGCGGATGAAAAAGCGCCAGTTGTCCTGGCAAACTTTGGGGGAGCCTCAAGAGTGCGGTACACTCTGAGGATTGCCTGATATTTCAGATGACCTATGCGCACACTACTCTGCACTTTTCTGGTCGGCCTTAGCCTGGTCGCTTCTGCTGCCGCTGCTCCGCCGGAAGATATCCGCCAAAGCGGCTTTGTCTATTGCGTGAACGGCGCGGCGACAACTTTTAATCCACAGCTCGCCAGCGGCGGGCTGGTGGTGGATACGCTTGCCGCGCAGCTCTACGATCGCCTGCTGGATGTTGATCCCTATACCTATCGGCTCATTCCCGAGCTGGCGGCAAGCTGGGAGACGCTGGATAACGGCGCTACCTACCGCTTCCATCTGCGGCATAATGTGCCTTTCCAGAAAACCGCCTGGTTTAGTCCCTCCCGCCCAATGAATGCGGACGACGTGGTATTCAGCTTTCAGCGCATTTTCGACCGTAAATCTGCCTGGCATGCTGTTAACGGTGGCAGCTATCCCTATTTTGACAGCTTACAGTTTGCCGATAGCGTGGCCAGCGTGAAAAAGCTGAGCGGTGATAC
>DOOK01000385.1:0-212 GCA_003512805.1 Erwinia sp.
GAAGAAAATCTGGTCCTGCCAAGCCCGATTTCAGTGGACATGTCGGCGATGCGTCTCTCGCTGTGGACGGGTCTGCTTTCTGCCGTGGTTTACAACCAGAACCGTCAGCAGAGCCGTGTGCGCCTGTTTGAAAGCGGCCTGCGCTTTGTACCTGATACTCAGGCAAACCTGGGGATTCGGCAGGACGTTATGCTGGTGGGCGCGATCGCCGG
>DOOK01000385.1:281-3574 GCA_003512805.1 Erwinia sp.
ACGTTATGCTGGCGGGCGCGATCGCCGGCGCGCGTTATGAAGAACACTGGGATCTGGCGCGACAGTCAGTTGACTTCTATGATTTAAAAGGTGATTTGGAGTCCGTCCTCGATTTGACCGGCAAACTGGATGCTATTCAGTTCCGGGCAGAAGCGCACCCGGCACTGCACCCTGGACAAAGCGCCGGCATTTATTTGCAGGATCAGCGTATCGGTTACCTGGGTGTGGTTCATCCGGAACTCGAACGGAAACTGGATCTTAACGGCCGTACCGTGGTCTTCGAACTGGAGTGGGATAAGGTGTCAGACCGCGCCCTGCCTGAGGCGAGCGAGATTTCACGTTTCCCGGCAAACCGTCGTGATATCGCCGTGCTGGTGGCTGAAAACGTCCCCGCAGCAGATATTATCGCCGAGTGTAAGAAAGTTGGCGTAAATCAGGTAGTTGGCGTAAACTTGTTTGATGTGTACCGCGGTAAGGGTGTTAATGAAGGTTTTAAGAGCCTTGCTATCAGCCTGATTTTGCAAGATACCGGCCGGACACTCGAAGAAGAGGAGATCGCTGCAACCGTCGCCAAATGTGTTGCGGCGTTAAAAGAGCGATTCCAGGCAACCTTGAGGGATTGAACCTATGGCGCTTACAAAAGCTGAGATGTCTGAATACCTGTTTGAAAAGCTGGGGCTTAGCAAACGGGATGCCAAAGAGCTGGTAGAGCTATTTTTTGAAGAGGTACGTCGCGCTTTAGAAAACGGCGAACAGGTAAAACTGTCAGGATTTGGTAACTTCGACCTTCGCGACAAAAATCAACGCCCGGGACGCAATCCCAAAACCGGCGAGGATATTCCGATTACGGCGCGGCGCGTGGTGACTTTCCGGCCTGGGCAGAAGCTCAAAAGCCGGGTTGAGAACGCTACGCCGAAAGAAGACTGACAGTGCTCTGCAAAAGGCCGCTTACGCGGCCTTTTTTATCGCTGAATTTCCGCTAACCCTGCCCGTTTCCATTCATCAGGTCTGGATCTATGACTCTGCTTTCTCACCAGGTCGCGCTGGCTCGTCGGCATCAGCGACGCTGGCTCTCTGCCCTGAGCATTTTGTGCGTGCTGATTTTCCTGCTTAGCCTGTGCGCCGGCGACCGTTGGCTTTTTCCGTCAGGCTGGTTTACCGCCGAAAACCGGCTGTTCGTCTGGCAACTGCGGCTACCACGTTCGTTGGCGGTATTGCTGGTTGGCGCCGCGCTGGCCGTAACGGGGGCTGTGATGCAGGCGTTGTTTGAGAATCCGCTGGCGGAGCCGGGCCTGCTTGGTGTCGCTAACGGTGCTGGCGTCGGGCTGGTGCTGGGTATTTTTGGCGGTGTGACCGGCCTGTGGCCGCTGAGCTTTTTTGCCATCACCGGCGCGCTGGCGATCACTTTCCTCCTGCTGCGTTTTTCCCGCCGTACGCTTTCCACCAGCCGCCTGTTGCTGGCTGGCGTGGCCTTAGGCATTATCTGTAGCGCAGGCATGACGTGGCTGGTCTATTTCAGCGCCAGCCTGGACCTGCGCCAGTTAATGTACTGGATGATGGGCGGGTTTGGCGGCGTGGACTGGCGCTACGGTGGGCTGATGCTGGCGCTGCTGCCGGTGCTGATCTGGCTATGCCGCCAGGGAAGCGTGTTGAATTTGCTGGCGCTGGGCGATGTCTCCGCCCAACAGCTCGGCCTGCCGCTGTTGCTGTGGCGCAATGTGCTGGTACTGGCGACAGGCTGGTTAATTGGCGTGAGCGTGGCGTTGGCCGGGGCAATCGGCTTTGTGGGGCTGGTCATACCGCATATTTTGCGGCTGAACAACCTGAGCGATCATCGTATGCTGTTGCCTGCCTGTGCGCTTGCGGGCGGCGGTGTACTGTTGGCAGCCGATATTCTGGCCCGTGTTGCCATTGCCTCGGCGGAACTGCCGATTGGTGTGGTCACGGCCACGCTGGGTGCACCGGTATTTATCTGGCTGCTATTACGTAACGGGGCCTGACCTGCGGTCGGCTTTTTTCTCTACTGAAACAGGAAAAACCATGAGTATTTACGAGACAGAACTGGTGACGCTGGATGGTGAACCGACAACGTTGGCAAAGTGGCAGGGGAAGGTGCTGCTGATCGTGAACGTTGCTTCTAAGTGTGGCCTGACGCCGCAGTATGAGCAGTTGGAAAATATTCATAAAGCCTGGCAGGATCGGGGTTTTGCGGTGCTTGGCTTCCCCTGCAATGCGTTCCTGGAGCAGGAACCCGGCAGCGCCGAAGAGATCAAAACGTTTTGCAGCACCACTTACGGCGTCACCTTCCCGATGTTCAGTAAAATCGAGGTCAACGGGCCGGAACGGCATCCGCTTTATCGCCAGCTGATTGCGGCCAGGCCGGAAGCAGTAGCACCGGAAAACAGCGGTTTTCTGGAGCGTATGAGCAGCAAAGGGCGCGCGCCGAAAGAGCCGGGCGATATTTTATGGAACTTTGAAAAGTTCCTGGTGGGTCGTGACGGCACCGTAGTCCAGCGCTTCTCGCCAGATATGACGCCGGAAGATCCTATCGTGATGGAAAGCATTAAAGCGGCGCTGGCAAAATAGATGCTGCTGGAGTGTGAGGGCGTTGCAATCGCGCAGCGCCTCGCGCCTTTTACCGCCAGCGTCGGTAAGGGCGAACTGATCCATCTGCTTGGCCCCAACGGCGCGGGCAAAAGCTCATTGCTGGCGGCACTGGCGGGGCTGCTGGCAGCAGAAGGGCGTATCGTTTTCAACGGCACGCTGCTGTCGGCCTGGACGGGGTACGCGTTGGCCCGCCATCGCGCCTATCTGGTCCAGCAGCAACGGCCGGTCGGCAGCGTGCCGGTCTGGCACTACCTTAAGCTGCATCAGCTGACGGAAGAAAACGACCGGATACTGATGACCCTTTGCGAGGCTTTTCAGCTGACGAATAAACTCTCGCGCCCGATTAGTCGCCTTTCAGGCGGAGAGTGGCAGCGAGTGCGTCTGGTGGCAGTCTTCTGTCAGACCGCGCAGCCGGAAGGCGAGCTGCTGCTGTTGGACGAACCATTAACCGGGTTGGATCTGGCTCAGCAGGCCGCATTTGACAGTTGTGTTGCTGCCCGGGTCGCGGAAGGGCTAACGGTGATTATGAGCGGGCACGATATCAATCACTCGCTACATCACGCTCAACGCATCTGGCTGCTGAAAGAAGGGGTTCTGCTGAAGCAGGGCGCCACACAGGACGTGCTACAGCCGGACGTGCTGTCTACCGTTTATCATGTGCCTTTCAGAAAAATCGATGTGGATGG
>DOOK01000385.1:3723-4392 GCA_003512805.1 Erwinia sp.
AAAAATCGATGTGGATGGACAAGCGTTATTGACCACGCTGTTTTAAATCAGCGGCATTGAATAAAGGGATCCTGTTATGCGCTACCTGCTCTTTTTACTGGCTATTCTGTTGGCGGGCTGTAGCAGCCATGCGCCGCCGCCGAATGGCCACCTTTCCGATTCCATCATGGTGATTGCCCGTTTGAACGAACAGCTCGGCGAGTGGCGCGGTACCCCTTATCGCTATGGAGGAATGGGGCGCAGAGGCGTTGACTGCTCCGGGTTCGTTTATCTGACTTTTCGTGACCGCTTTGATTTGCAGCTGCCGCGCACAACCGTTGCGCAAACGAAAACTGGCACGCGCATCGGTAAAAAAGATCTGCTGCCCGGCGATCTGGTGTTTTTTAAAACCGGCGGGGGAGAAAACGGATTGCACGTTGGCATTTACGACACGGACGACCAGTTTATCCATGCCTCTACCAGTCAGGGCGTAATCCGTTCCTCGCTCAATAACGTCTACTGGAAAAAAGTTTTCTGGCAAGCGAGACGGATTTAAATAATATAGCCTGCTAACTGATTTCAGAAAATGCTTATATATCTGCCGGTTAAGATTTGAGATTATATAAACTGGCAGTTCAGGTTAGCAATTTATTGCATAACGATTTGTCTGAACGGTTAAAAGTCATTTCC
>DOOK01000384.1 GCA_003512805.1 Erwinia sp.
CTTCTGCGCGAGCGCAACGACGAGCTGGCCGCGCTGGAAACCGCCGATACCGGTAAGCCACTGAGCGAAACGGAAGCGGTCGATATCGTAACCGGCGCGGACGTGCTGGAATACTATGCAGGTTTGGCCGTAGCGGTAGAAGGCGAGTCAATCCCGCTGCGTGACAGCGCGCTGGTTTACACCCGCCGCGAGCCGCTGGGCGTTTGCGCCGGTATCGGTGCCTGGAACTACCCAATCCAGATCGCCATGTGGAAAAGCGCGCCTGCGCTGGCTACCGGCAACGCCATGATTTTTAAACCGAGCGAAGTCACGCCGCTCAGCGCACTGGAACTGGCGAAAATTTTCACCGAAGCCGGCCTGCCGGACGGTGTCTTTAACGTGGTGCAGGGCGCAGGCAGCGTCGGACAGGGTCTGAGCCAGCATCCAAAAATCGCCAAGGTCTCCTTCACCGGCGAAGTCAACACCGGCAAACGCGTAATGGCGGATGCGGCGCTGGCTAACCTTAAGTCGGTGACTATGGAGCTGGGTGGCAAATCGCCATTAATTATTTTTGAAGATGCCGAGCTAGAGCGTGCCGTAGACGGCGCCATGATGGCTAACTTCTACAGCACCGGTCAGGTCTGCACCAACGGGACGCGCGTGTTTATCCATCGCTCCCTGAAGGCGGAATTTGAAAAGCGTCTGCTGGAAAAAATGCGCGGCATTAAGTGCGGCGATCCAACGCGTCCGGAAACCAATTTTGGCCCATTGGTCAGCGAAGAGCACTGCCAGAAAGTGGTTTCCTATATGGAAACAGGTAAGCAGGAAGGCGCGCGTCTGCTGACCGGCGGTTCCCGTATTACCGAAGGGGAACTGGCAAAAGGCTACTACGTAGAACCTACCGTGTTCACTGACTGCGCTGATGACATGCGGATTGTGCAGGAAGAGATCTTTGGCCCGGTGATGAGCGTGCTGGTCTTTGATAACGAGCAGGAAGTGATCGATCGCGCTAACGACACCGAATACGGCCTGGCCGCTGGCGTGTTTACCACTTCGCTGAACCGTGCGCACCGCGTTATTCATCAGCTGGAAGCAGGCATCTGCTGGGTGAACAGCTGGGGCGAATCGCCTGCGCCAATGCCGGTCGGTGGCTACAAGCAGTCCGGCGTAGGACGTGAAAACGGCCTGGAAACCCTGCATCACTATACGCGCACCAAATCTGTACTGATTGAAATGGGTGACTATCCGTCCGCGTTCTGATGACGCTGTACTCATAACATTTTTTTGCTGCGGCGCAGGCCGCAGCGTTTTGGAGGTTTAATGCAGAAATTTGACTATATCATTATCGGCGCCGGCTCCGCTGGCAACGTGCTGGCCACGAGACTGACTGAGGATGCTGACGTATCGGTACTTTTACTGGAAGCAGGCGGCAAGGACCACCGCTGGGATTTCCGTACCCAAATGCCAGCCGCTTTGGCTTATCCGCTGCAGGGGAAACGCTATAACTGGGCGTATGAAACCGATCCTGAGCCAAAAATGAACAATCGCCGCATGGAGTGCGGACGCGGTAAAGGGCTTGGTGGCTCCTCGCTGATTAACGGCATGTGCTATGTGCGCGGTAACGCGATGGATTATGACAACTGGGCCAGCAAGAAAGGTCTGGAGAATTGGTCATACCTTAACTGCCTGCCTTATTTCCGCAAAGCGGAGAAGCGTGATATCGGCGAAAACGACTATCACGGCGGCGAAGGCTATCTGAGCGTAACTACGCCGAAAAAGGGCAACAATCCCCTGTTCCGCGCCTTTATTGATGCGGCGGTACAGGCAGGCCACCATGAAACCGACGATATGAACGGCTACCGTCAGGACGGCTTTGGCCCAATGGACCGCACCGTTACACCGCAGGGCCGTCGCTCAAGCACCGCGCGCGGTTATCTGGACGTGGCGAAGCAGCGTTCAAACCTGACGATTGTGACCCACGCGCAGACCGACCGTATCCTGTTTGAAGGAAAAACCGCCGTCGGCGTTTGCTGGCTGCGTAACGGCAAGGAAGAGCAGGCGATCGCCACGCGTGAAGTGCTGCTGTGTGCAGGTGCTATCGCCTCGCCGCAAATTCTGCAGCGATCCGGCGTAGGCCCGGAAGAGTGGCTGCGCGAGCTGGATATCCCGGTTGTGCATGCGCTACCGGGTGTAGGCCGCAATCTGCAGGACCACCTGGAAGTTTACATGCAGTTCCGCTGCAAAAAGCCGGTCAGCCTCTATCCGTCACTGCAATGGTGGAACCAGCCAGCGATCGGGGCAGAGTGGCTGTTCAACGGCACCGGCACCGGTGCCAGCAACCAGTTTGAGGCGGGCGGCTTTATCCGCAGCGACGACAAGCCGGACTGGCCGGATCTGCAATATCACTTCCTGCCGGTCGCCATCAACTACAACGGCAGCAGCCCGGTAAAAGAGCACGGTTTCCAGGCGCACGTCGGCCCAATGCGGTCCATGAGCCGTGGTCGCGTCAAACTGACCTCGAAACATCCGTATGCCGCGCCGTCGATCTTCTTTAACTACATGTCAGAAGATCGCGACTGGGAAGAGTTCCGCAGCGCAGTGCGCCATACTCGTGAAATCATGCGTCAGCCTGCCCTGGCAGAATACTGCGGTGAAGAGATCCAGCCGGGCGCGGCGGTGCAGACCGACGAGCAAATTGATGCCTTTATCCGCGATCATGCCGAAACGGCCTATCACCCCTGCGGCAGCTGCGCGATGGGCAACGACGATATGGCAGTAGTGGATGCAGAAGGGCGCGTGCACGGAATGCAGAAGCTACGCGTAGTGGATGCTTCCATTATGCCGCAGATCACCACCGGCAACCTGAATGCGCCCACCGTCATGATCGCCGAGAAGATGGCCGATCTGATCCGTGGCCGCACGCCGCTGGCCGCTTCCAAAGCGGATTACTACCGCCTGGCGCGGGAAAAAGCCGAGGCTGAACAGGCACAGGCGGAAGGCGTGGCCTGAGAGCAGCCGCCTCCTGAAGCAGGATAAAGCTTGCTTTAGGGGCGGCCTGTTGGGCTCCGATTAAAAAATGCACGTAACGACTATGCAGCCCGTTACGTGCATTTTTGTATCAGCCGGACTTGCTCTAAACTGTCTGCTTGTCTGCTTGTCTGCTTGTCTGCTTGTCTGCTTGTCTGCTTGTCTGCTTGTCTGTCTGCCCGATTGACTACCTACCTACCTACCTACC
>DOOK01000458.1 GCA_003512805.1 Erwinia sp.
GCGGAAATGCTGGCCGAGCTGGCGATTTCCAGCGCCCAGCGCCGGATGCGTGCGGCGAAAAAAGTCGTGCGCAAAAAACTGACCAGTGGGCCGGCGCTGCCCGGTAAGCTGGCAGACTGTAGCGCTCAGGACTTAAACCGTACGGAGCTCTTCCTGGTGGAAGGGGATTCCGCAGGCGGTTCGGCCAAGCAGGCGCGCGATCGTGAGTTTCAGGCGATCATGCCGCTGAAAGGTAAGATCCTTAACACCTGGGAAGTCTCTTCGGACGAGGTGCTGGCGTCACAGGAAGTACACGATATTTCTGTCGCTATCGGCATCGATCCGGACAGCGAAGATATGAGCCAGCTGCGTTACGGCAAAGTCTGCATCCTGGCCGATGCGGACTCCGACGGCCTGCATATCGCCACGCTGCTCTGCGCGCTTTTCGTTAAGCATTTCCGCACGTTGGTAAGAAACGGTCACGTCTATGTGGCGATGCCGCCACTTTACCGCATCGATTTGGGCAAAGAGGTTTACTACGCGCTGGATGAAGCAGAAAAAGAAGGTATCCTGGATCAGCTGAAGCGTAAGAAAGGCAAGCCTGGCGTACAGCGCTTTAAAGGGCTGGGCGAGATGAACCCGCTCCAGCTGCGCGAAACCACGCTGGATCCTAACACCCGTCGCCTGGTGCAGCTCACCATCGATGACGACGACGTAGAGCAGACGCTGGCGGTGATGGATATGCTGCTGGCGAAGAAACGCTCGGAAGATCGCCGCAACTGGCTGCAGGAAAAAGGCCATACGGCGGAAATCGAAGTTTAATCCTTCCCCGTCAAACCCCGAAGCGCCGATGCAGCGCTTCGGGACTTCTCCTGCCCGCTTTTCAATCTGTGTGACCAGAGCCGCTGTCGAAAGGCCGTAGCGACCTTGCCGCGCAGGCCAGCGCGAAAGCGTCATCCACGCCCATATCCGTATCAAAAATAATTTTTCTCACTGATGGCTGGCTAAAGAAAGGCAAAGGCGCGTGCCGCCCGGATGCGCCAGTGAAAAGTGCTGGAGCCAGCCCAGCCGCCGCCGGGTGGCGTGACTATCATGATGGTTTTGAGTCATAAAAAAGGGCGAACCCGGTTCGCCCCTGACCACGCCTTACACCGGTTCCAGGACGAAAATTTTCACGTCCAGTACGTCATCTTTAATACGGCCGCGATGCTGTTCCATATGCACGGCCTGCTGATGCTGCTCCAGATGTCGCAGAGAATCCCACTGTTCAACCATAAACACGGAATCGGGCGAGTTCTGCTTCCACGGCACCTGCGCCTGGTGGTCCACCAACATTTGATAGCTTCCGCAGCCTTCTTCCTCTAACACCGTTGGGATGACCTGTTCAATCGCCTGCATGACCGTACTACGGCGGCCAGGCCTGACACAAATTTCAGCAATCACGGTGATCATGGTCTTTCCTTTTAGGGTGGCAGTCTTAACAGTTAAGCAAAGATCTGACCCAGATGTGTCCGATAACGCTCAATATCGCGTGGCACATCCGGCTGCTTAATAACATCGTTACAGATAAAGGTGGGCAGCGCCTCCATGCCAAGGAACTGATTCGCCTTATGGAAGTGCAGGTAAAGGCCATCCACCCCGACGCCTTCAAAGAACTGCTTCGGATCGGTAAAGGCTTCCAGCGGCGCGTTCCACGTCAGGGAAAGCATATATTTTTTGCCCTGAATCAGCCCGCCGGAACCATACTTTTGCGAGGCGTCGGAACGGGTGCGGCCATCGCTGGCGTAAAGCATGCCGTGACCTTCGGTGAAGACTTCATCGATATATTTTTTCAGAATCCACGGTTCGCCCATCCACCAGCCCGGCATCTGGTAAATGACCGTATCGGCAGCCAGATATTTTTGAATCTCATCGGCAACCACGTAGCCGTCATCCACCACGGTAACGTCAACCTGATGACCGGCATCGCGCAGGTAAGTCGCGGCTACGTCGGTCAGCGTATGGTTCAGCTCGCCTTTGGAATGGGCAAAAGTTTTTCCGGCGTCAATAATAAAAATGCGCATCTTCTTCTCCAGTATTCAAAACTGGGGTCAGTTTACGCGCGAACCGGGGGGTTAAAAATAAGTAATAGATCACAATACTTTTGCTCTGTAAGCAATAATCCTGCGGCGCAGGAAAGGGTTTACCCTCACGGTTATCTGTGACAGAAGCGGCCCGTATAAGGTACTATTCGCGCCAAACGGCCCCGATGTGGCGTGCCCGTGACGCCATGATGTGAGGAACAAAAAGTAATGAGCGATTTGACTCAGGATGGGGCAGAGCGTCGCGCTCTGCATAAGTTTACGGAAGAGGCCTATCTCAACTATTCCATGTACGTCATCATGGATCGTGCGCTTCCGTATATCGGCGATGGCCTGAAGCCGGTGCAGCGCCGAATCGTCTACGCGATGTCGGAACTGGGCCTGAATAACAGCGCCAAATTTAAAAAATCCGCCCGTACCGTGGGTGATGTGCTGGGTAAATACCATCCGCACGGCGACAGTGCCTGCTACGAAGCGATGGTGCTGATGGCGCAGCCTTTCTCCTACCGCTATCCGTTGGTTGATGGGCAGGGTAACTGGGGGGCGCCGGACGATCCGAAATCTTTCGCGGCAATGCGTTATACCGAGTCGCGCCTGTCAAAATATGCCGAGCTGCTGTTAGGGGAGCTGGGCCAGGGCACCGTGGACTACGTGCCTAACTTTGATGGCACCCTGCAGGAGCCGGCGATGCTGCCTGCGCGCCTGCCCAATATTCTGCTTAACGGGACCACAGGGATTGCGGTAGGGATGGCGACGGATATTCCGCCGCACAACCTGCGCGAAGTAGCCAATGCGGCCATCAAGCTGATCGATTCGCCAAAAACCACGCTGGATGAGCTGCTGGACATCGTGCAGGGACCGGACTACCCGACCGAAGCAGAGATCATCACGCCGCGCGCCGAGATCCGCAAAATTTATCAGAACGGCCGTGGCTCCGTACGGATGCGTGCGGTATGGAAGAAAGAAGAGGGCGACGTGGTCATCACCGCGCTGCCTCATCAGGTTTCTGGTGCGCGCGTGCTGGAACAGATAGCCGCGCAGATGCGCAATAAAAAGCTGCCGATGGTAGAAGATCTGCGCGATGAGTCCGATCACGAAAGCCCGACGCGCCTGGTGATTGTGCCGCGCTCTAACCGGGTGGATATGGAACAGGTAATGAACCATCTGTTCGCCACCACCGATTTGGAAAAAAGCTACCGCATCAACCTGAATATGATCGGGCTGGATAATCGCCCGGCGGTGAAAAACCTGCTTGAAATCATCAGCGAGTGGCTGGTTTATCGACGCGACACCGTGCGTCGCCGCCTGAATTTCCGTCTGGAAAAGGTGCTGAAGCGCCTGCATATTCTGGAAGGCTTGCTGGTCGCCTTTCTCAATATCGATGAGGTCATTCACGTCATCCGCAGCGAAGATGAGCCGAAGCAGGTGCTGGTTTCGCGCTTCGGTATCAGCGAAACCCAGGCGGAAGCCATCCTGGAACTGAAGCTACGTCATCTTGCCAAACTGGAAGAGATGAAAATTCGCGGCGAGCAGGACGAACTGGGAAAAGAGCGCGACCGTTTGCAGGGCATTCTGGCTTCTGAACGCAAAATGAATACGCTGTTGAAAAAAGAGCTGCAGGCCGACAGCGAAGCCTATGGTGACGATCGCCGTTCGCCGCTGCGCGAGCGCGAAGAAGCCAAAGCGATCAGCGAAAACGATCTGGTGCCGTCCGAACCGGTGACCATTGTGCTGTCGCAGATGGGATGGGTGCGCAGCGCCAAAGGGCACGATATCGACCCGGGTGGCCTGAGCTATAAAGCGGGCGACAGCTATCGGGCTTCAGCACGCGGCAAGAGCAACCAGCCGGTGGCGTTTATCGACTCTACTGGCCGCAGCTATACGCTCGATCCGGTGACGCTGCCTTCGGCACGAGGACAGGGCGAGCCGCTTACCGGCAAGCTGACGCTGCCGCCGGGTGCGATCATGGAGCAGGTCCTGATGGAGGCGGACGATCGCAAGCTGCTGCTGGCGTCGGATGCCGGTTACGGCTTCGTCTGCACCTTCAGCGATCTGGTCTCCCGCAACCGTGCTGGTAAAGCGCTGCTGACGCTGCCGCAGAACGCCAAAGTGATGACGCCGCAGGCGATTTATCACGAGGACGATATGCTGCTGGCTATCACCGCCGCAGGCCGAATGCTGATGTTCCCGGTGGCCGATCTGCCACAGCTGTCCAAAGGCAAGGGCAACAAGATTGTGTCGATTCCTTCGGCAGAAGCGGCCGCTGGCGACGACAAACTGGCGTGGCTGCTGCTGTTGACGCCGCAAACGGCTATCACGCTGCACGTCGGGAAACGCAAGCTGACGCTGCGGCCGGAAGATTTACAGAAATTCCGCGCCGAGCGCGGCCGACGCGGCACGCTGCTGCCTCGCGGCCTGCAGCGTATCGACCGGGTAGAGGTTGATGCGCCCGTACGGCCTGAAGCCAGCGAAAGCGAAGAGTAAATCGGGACGCGCTGCCCGGTGAAAAGCAGCATAGCCTGCTGATTTCAGGATATACTTCACCCGGCGCGCCCGATATGGCGTAACGCCGGAGCGCCGGTTAAAAGGCGTCTCCGGCCCGGCAATAATGAGGATGTGATGCTGTCAATTTTACGGATCGTTGTGACGATCGTTTATTCAATCCTGGTGTGCGTATTCGGCTGCATCTGGTGTTTGTTCAGTCCCCGTAATCCCCGCCACGTGGCGACTTTCGGCCATCTGTTCGGGCGCCTGTCGCCGCTGTTTGGTCTGAAGGTGGAGATTCGCAAGCCCGCCGGCTCGGATAACTATCCTAATGCGATCTACATCGCAAACCATCAGAACAATTACGATATGATCACGGCGGCAAAAATCGTGCAGCCGTCCACCGTCACGGTAGGCAAGAAAACGCTGCTCTGGGTGCCTTTCTTTGGCCTGCTCTACTGGCTGACCGGCAACCTGCTGATCGATCGTGACAACCGCAACAAAGCGCACGGTACCATTAACCAGCTGGTCGACGAATTTAAGAAGAAGAAGATCTCTTTCTGGATGTTCCCGGAAGGCACGCGCAGCCGTGGTCGCGGGCTGCTGCCGTTTAAAACCGGCGCGTTTCATGCGGCTATGGCTGCAGGCGTACCGATTATTCCTATCGTGGTCAGCAATACGCACGATAAAATCAAGCTGAACCGTCTGCACAATGGTCTGGTTATCATTGAGATGCTGCCGCCGATCGATACCTCGGCCTTCGCCGATCAATCCGTACGCAAGCTGGCGACCCATTGTCGCGAACTGATGACGGAGAAGCTGGCGCAACTCAACGCGGAAGTTGCCGCGCGGGAAGCCGCAGGCGAAAAGTAAACCGATCGCCTCGTGGTCGGCACACGGCAAACAATCATAAAAAATGGATAGCGGCCCGCCGGGCCGCATTTTGGGTTACGGAGTTTTTATGTCCTTCAGTCGACGTCAGTTTATTCAGGCATCGGGCATAGCGCTGTGCGCCAGTGCGCTGCCTGCACGCGTATACGCCGCAGGGCCGGGTAATCCTTTGCCGGTGCCGCCGCTCATTGAGTCCCGTCGCGGACAGCCTATCTTTTTGACGCTGCAACGCAGTCACTGGTCTTTTACCAGCGGCAGCAAGGCTCAGGTATGGGGCTTTAACGGCCTCTATCTGGGGCCTACGGTCAGGGTCTGGAGCGGAGATGACGTCAAGCTTATCTACAGCAACCGGCTGAACGAGGCGGTCGCCATGACCGTTAGCGGGCTGCAGGTACCGGGCGCGCTGGCCGGCGGCGCGGCGCGCATGATGTCGCCGGGTGTTGACTGGGCGCCGGTGATACCGGTGCGTCAGGCCGCTGCGACCTGTTGGTATCATGCCAACACGCCTGCACATATGGCTGAACACGTCTATAACGGCCTGGCGGGCATGTGGCTGGTGGAGGACGAGGTCAGTAAAAAGCTGCCGTTGCCGAACCACTACGGCGTGGATGATTTTCCGCTGATTATTCAGGACA
>DOOK01000457.1 GCA_003512805.1 Erwinia sp.
ACGACTACACTCTTTCCCTACACGACGCTCTTCCGATCTGTCTGGCCGGCGTGCGCTGGGCCCGGCCTTATAAATCCGATACTGTTCAGGGCCGTACTCCGACCTCCGTGACCGAAGTTGTGCAGCCAGGCCAGCAGATTTGGGTACGCCAGATGGATACTGCCTGGTGGCTGGCACAGGTGCCGGACGTTAACTCGTCGCTGGTTTCGCTCGACCCGCACAATGGCGCTGTCCGTGCACTGGTCGGCGGCTTCGACTTTAACCTGAGCAAGTTTAACCGCGCGACTCAGGCGCTGCGTCAGGTGGGGTCGAACATCAAACCATTCCTGTATACCGCCGCGATGGATCGCGGACTGACGCTGGCCTCAATTCTGAACGACGTACCGATCTCCCGCTGGGATGCCGGTTCGGGCGCTGACTGGCGGCCAAAAAACTCGCCGGCGACCTACGACGGTCCTATCCGTCTGCGTCAGGGGCTTGGCCAGTCGAAAAACGTGGTGATGGTACGCGCCATGCGTGCGATGGGCGTCGATTACGCCGCACAGTATCTGCAACGTTTTGGCTTCCCTGCACAGAATATCGTGCACACCGAATCGCTGGCGCTGGGCTCCGCGTCGTTTACGCCATTACAGATGGTGCGTGGCTATTCGGTAATGGCCAACGGCGGCTTCCTGGTCGATCCCTTCTTCATCAGCAAAATTGAAGATGAACACGGCAATATGGTGTTTGAAGCCAGGCCGAAAGTAGCCTGCCCGGAATGTCATCTGCCGGTCATTTACGGTGAGACGCAGAAAGCAGTAGCGCTGAATGAAGACAGCGTGGAAAACCCGACGGTGTCGCAGCAGGGGGCTAACGCCGTGGTTCCACAGCCGCAGCTTGAGCAGGTTTCCCAGCCGCCCCAGCAGGATGAGCAGTACGCGCCGCACGTGATCAACACGCCGCTCTCTTTCCTGATTAAAAGCGCGCTGAACTCCAATATCTTTGGCGAACCGGGCTGGATGGGTACCGGCTGGCGTGCGGGGCGCGATCTGAAGCGCAACGATATCGGCGGCAAAACGGGGACCACCAACAGCTCGAAAGATGCCTGGTTCTCAGGTTATGGTCCGGGCGTGGTCACTTCGGTGTGGATTGGATTCGACGATCATCGCCGTGATTTAGGCAGAACCACCGCTTCCGGCGCCATCAAAGATCAGATTTCAGGGTATGAAGGCGGCGCGAAAAGTGCTCAACCGGCCTGGGACGACTACATGAAGCTCGCGCTGGATGGGGTGCCGGTGCAGCCGTTGACGCCGCCGGAAGGCGTGGTGACCGTCACTATCGATCGTCGTACCGGCAAGCTGGCGAATGGCGGTGGCAATACGCGCCAGGAGTACTTTATCAACGGCACACAGCCGACCGAATATTCGGTTCATGATGTGGGCACCACGTTGATGGACAATGGCGAAAGCCACGAGCTGTTCTGATAGCGGCCCGATGCCTGATACCAATAAAAAAGCCCGGTTTTTACCGGGCTTTTCTTTAGCCTGCCTTTACCGTTCGTTTCGCGCCTTAATAGCTCAGGCGCCCCTGACGAATCAACCATTCCCGCACCATAAACAGCGCGCTAACGTTGCGAGCCTCGCAAAAATCAGGCTCAGCCAACAACGCCATCAGGTTATCCAGGGGCCAGCGAACCTGTGGCAGCGGTTCAGGCTCGTCGCCTTCCAGCTGCTCTTCATACAGATTCTCTGCCACGATAATATTCATTTTGCTGGAAAAATAGGACGGTGCCATAGTGAGCTTGCCCAGCCATTCCTGCTGATGCGCGCCAAACCCGACCTCTTCTTTCAGCTCGCGGTTTGCTGCTTCTGCGGGCGTTTCACCCGGATCAATCAGGCCTTTAGGAAATCCCAGCTCATAATTTTCCAGCCCAACCGCATATTCCCGAATAAGAATAAGATGGTTGTCCACAATCGGTACGATCATCACGGCTTCACGTTCGGAAGGCTTCATCCGCTCATAAACACGCTGAACGCCGTTGCTGAACACTAAATCCACGGCCTCCACGGTGAACAGACGCGACCGTGCGACGGTTTCGACATTCAGGATTTTAGGTTTTTGCAGTTGTCCGGTCATAGTGGCCCCAGGGAAAAGCCAAAAAAATGAGCGTAGTAGCTCGCCAGTCGCGGTAAATTTACCGTCAGTCACGCCATTGTGCGGCAGCAGAAGAACGTTGCCAATCATCGCATGAATTATTTTACACCGTTATAACAAACTCACTGTTAAGTAATTAAAAAGTTTTAAAAAAGTCAATCCGTCACAGGTAAAATAGGAATATACCGATATTGCTAACGCAACTGGCTTGTTACCATCTCGGTCGGGGCTTATCTACTATTATTCTAATTTTATGATTTTGCGCGCTATTTTATTGAGCATCGCGGATTGCCAGCGCTGCCTGAAGCCGTCACAATATCGATATAACTATGATTCAGGCCGGTAATTTCCAGCATAATGGCAGGAGCAGGATGGCAGGGAGAAAAGCATGAGCACAATAGTCATTATATTGGCTGTAATGCTGGCCTGTTCAATCGGAGCGGGTTGTTTTTTCTGGTACGCTATGCGGCATCGTCCGCCGTTGGCGAAACCGCTGCCATTCATTAGTCCACCTTTTCGCAAACTGAGCGACGAAGAGCGCAAAGCCGTTGAGCGCTATATCAGTTCTTTAGCGAAGCATCGCAGCATTCCGCTTCCCGGCGGCAACACGCGCGCAACCGATAATCTGGCGCTGACCTCGCAAAGCAGTAATGTCTATCCGATTACCCGCTCTATTACCCGTTACGGTCTTTCCACTGATGAACCCCACAAATGGCGTTACTACCTGGATGCTGTTGAAGTGCATCTGCCGCCGCTCTGGGAACAGTATATTGCCGAAGAAAACTACGTTGAGCTGATCAAAACGCAAACTATTCCGCTGGTCGTCTCGCTCAACGGGCATTCGCTGGTGAACTACGTCTATGAATCGCCCGCATTGGGTACGGTTACGCGGCCTGCGGCGCAAAATGCCTCGATCAGAAAAGAAGAGAGCGAAAATATTGAGCTGCTCAGCGTGCGTAAAGAGACGCGTGAGGAGTATATGCTCAGGCGGCCTGACGGCACGCGCGAGGCGGTAGCCATCAGTCTGGCACTGCTGGTGCTCTTTTTTAGCCTGATTAGCCCAACGGTGATGATGCCGTGGCTGGTAGTGACCGCGCTGACCATCATTCTTATCAGCGGCTGGTCGCTCTGGCGGCGGCCGGGCAAAAAATATCTGCGGGAGATTCATTGCCTGCGCGGCGCGCCTAAACGCTGGGGGCTGTTCGGTGAGTCCAATCAAGGACAGGTCAGCAATATTTCACTGGGCATTATCGATCTGATTTACCCGGCGCACTGGCAGCCTTACGTTGTACACGATTTAGGCCAGCCTACTGAAGTGGATATCTACCTTAATCGTCAGGTCGTGCGTCAGGGCCGCTTCTTGTCGTTACAGGATGAGGTGCGTAACTTTCCTATCCACCGCTGGCGCAAAAATCTGGTGCTGGCAATGGGGTCACTCCTGGTCCTGGCGCTGCTAATATTTCTGGTGCCGCTAAGTATGCCGCTCAAGCTCAGCATCGCCTGGCTGAAAGGTACCGAGAGCGTACAGGTGCACAGCGTCAGCGATCTGGAAAATGTCGCCTTACGCATTGGCGACAGCCTGAAAGTCCACGGGGAAGGCATGTGTTCGGTCCCGTCAACCTATCAGGGCAACCGTAGCTACGCGTTTATGCCTTTCGACTGTTCGGCCGTCTACTGGAATAATGCCGCTCCCCTGCCCCAGCCGCAGTCGGATATTATTGAGAAGGCAACCGCCTTGCTGAGCACTACCAGCCTGCAGTTGCACCCGCAGAACAACACCGACCCCAAGATTAATCCGCAGCTCGCTACCGCTATCCAGAAATCAGGGATGATCCTGCTGGATGACTTTTCCGATATCGTGCTGAAGACTCAGGATTTATGCAGCCAGGAGCAGGATTGTGTCCGGCTGAAAAACGCGCTGGTCAATTTGGGTAATGCCAAGGACTGGGAAACGCTGGTGCGGCGCGCGGATTCCGGCGCGCTGGCAGGGACCAACGTGCTGCTGCGGCCGGTCAGTGCAGAGGCTCTGGAAAACCTGGTTAACACTGCCACCTCTTCGTTTTTCTATCGCGAAACAAGACGCGCCGCAGAAGCGCTTAATAGCCCGCCGCCTGGTGGTTTCCTGATCCTCAGTGATGAAGGCCATCAGCTGGTCAATCAGCAGGCACCCAGCGTTTCCCTGTTCGATTTTAACGCGCCTGACCAGTGGCCAGAGCTGCAACGACTGGCAGGAATGCTGCTGCACACGCCGTTTTCCGCCAGCGGTATCGTGACCAGCGTGACCACAGATGCCAACGGTACGCGCCATATCGCGCTGCACAGCGAGCCGGACGCTACCCGGCTGGGACGCTATCTGGGCACCAGCCTGTTGCTGCTGGTTGTCGCCTTAAGTTTTGTGCTTAACAGCCTGCTGGCCCTCAGACGCATACACCTTAATCGCGTGCGCACTACGGCGATTCAGGACTATTACGATAAGTGTTTCAACCCCGCGC
>DOOK01000460.1 GCA_003512805.1 Erwinia sp.
TCCTGCGCGTCCCCTGCACCACGGAAGAAAGCGAAATACGCGACAGATAGCGGGTCAACTCCTCATTATCAATGCCAATCACGCACAGGCTTTCCGGTACTGCGATGCCGATATGCTCACACGTCTGCAGGATGTGTCTGGCGCGGGCATCCGTGACGGCGACGATACCGGTATGCGCAGGCAGAGAATGCAGCCATTCCGCCAGCTTTTGCTGGGCTATTTCCCAGCTATTGCTGTCCGTTACCATCCCTTCATAAAGCAGCCCGGGCCACGGCATGTCACGGGTAAGACGCCGGAACGCCGACGCCCGCTCCTGTGCCCAGCGCTTGCCTGCCGAGGCAGGCAGGCCGAAAAAGGCGAAGCGTTCAATGCCTTTCTCAGTCAGGTGGTTTAGCGCAGCGGCCACCAGCGCCTCGTTATCCGTGGCAACGTAACTGACGCCAGGATAGTCTTCGCGGTTACTGTAAGATCCGCCCACGCCGACTACCGGCAGCGCAATTTGACCCAGCTGCGCGGCAAGCTGACTGTCATCAAAGTCCGCTATGATGCCGCTGCCGGAAAGAATGTTCTCGTTCAGATGATGAACGCTGAAATCCTCTTCTATATAAATGTCCCAGTCGCACTGCGAGGCGTAAAAATACTCGCCTATGCCTTCAATAATCTGTCGGTCATACGCTTTGTTAGCATTAAACAGAAGCGAAATTCGGGCGTGCCTGGTACAAGCATCATTGTTCTTCATATTCTGACCCTGAAACGAAAGCGACCGCTTCAATATGAAGAATTTTTTTGTAAAGACAAGGGATCCCGGGAAGCCATCGTCAGGCCTGCCGGGGCGATCAAAAAAAAAGCGGCGCGGCGTTTTCCGTTATGCAGAAAAACCCGCTGGCCGCGCGTTAAAGTGAGACGGTTTGTTGATAGAGCGAGCTGAATAACCTTTGCCGCTGGCGGTAGAAATCATGGCGATCGGCACGAGGCGTATAGCGGGACTCCAACGGCAGCACCGGCAGCAGATCCGCGGGCGACACCCCCGGATAGCAGCTCATGCGGGCGAGCCTGGCCGCCCCCAGCGCCGGGCCAACATCGCCGCCCGTACGGTATTCCATCGTAACGCCGGAGATATCGGCCAGTAGCTGCCGCCAGAACGCACTGCGTGCCCCTCCGCCAATCAGCGTGACGGCAGCAGGCCGGATGCCCGTCGCCCGTAAGGCGGCCATCCCTTCCGCCAGGCCCAGGCTGACGCCTTCCAGCACCGCCATCGCCAACTCTGCCGGACCGTGCTGATGAGTGAATCCCCAGAACACGCCGGTCGCATCAGGATTATTATGCGGCGTGCGCTCGCCGGACAGATAAGGCAGGAAACAGGGCGACTTCTCTCCCGGTTTCGCCTGTTCGGCCAGCGCCAGCAGGGCCGCCACGGAAGACTGCCCCGTCAGCCGCGCCGCCCAGTCCAGGCAGGAAGCCGCACTGAGCATCACCGACATCAGGTGCCAGGTGTCGGGCAACGCATGACAAAAGCTGTGTACGGCCTGCTCGGGGTTACTGAGAAAGCGCTCGCTAACCGCAAAACAGACGCCGGACGTGCCCAGCGACAGCATTGCCTGCCCCGGCTGCCAAATCCCGGCACCAATCGCGCCGGCGGCGTTATCGCCGCCACCGGCGACAACCGGCAGGTTAGCGGGTAGCGACCAACGCTGGCTCAACGCGGCAGTTAGCTGCCCCGTGACCTCGTTACCTTCAAACAGCGTCGGCATCTGGTCGCGCGTCAGGCCACAGGCCGCCAGCAGCTTATCGCTCCAGGCGCGTTTGCCGACATCCAGCCACAGCGTGCCTGCCGCATCGGACATATCGCTGGCGAACTCCCCGGTCATTCGCCAGCGCAGATAATCCTTCGGCAGCAGAACATGGGTAATCTGATGATAAATAGCCGGCTCATGCTCTTTTACCCACAGCAGCTTGGGCGCGGTAAAGCCTGGCATCATCAGGTTGCCCGTTATCTGACGAGCATCCGGCACGCTGGCTTCCAGCTGCTGACAGGCTTGCGCGCTACGGCCGTCGTTCCATAAAATAGCGGGTCGCAGGACTTCCTGCTGCTGCCCAAGCAGCACGGCGCCGTGCATTTGCCCGGTCAGCCCGATCGCCCGAACCGCTTTCAGCGTATGCTGCGCGGCCAGTGCCAGCATGACCCGGTCGGTGGCCTGCCACCACGCTTGCGGATCCTGCTCAGACCACAAAGGATGAGGACGAGAGACGGTCAGTTTCTCCGTGTGGCTGGCCAGCACCCCATTGTTTTCGTCCAGCAGGACGCCTTTTACGCCGGACGTACCAAGATCGATTCCTATATACATGCGTTGCTTCCTCTGGCATGGGGCAGTTGCTACCGGTAGAGGGCCTGATTCACAATATTTTCCAGCCGCTCCTGATGGCCGCTGCGGTGCTGCGGGAAGAGGGCTGATTTTTCCGTATAGCCCGCCAGTTCCTGCAAAGAGAGTTTCCCGGCAAGGATATCCTGACCCAGCTGGCCATTCCAGCCCGCGTAGCGTGCTTCGCGAGCCTGCTCAAGCCGTCCTTCCTCGATCAGGCGAGCGGCAATGCGCAGGCCGTGCGCCATCACATCCATTCCGCCGATATGGCCGTAAAACAGGTCGTAAGGATCGGTACTCTGACGGCGAACTTTGGCATCGAAGTTCAGCCCGCCGGTAGTGAACCCGCCTGCCTTGAGAATTTCATACATAATCAGGGCGTTTTCCTCCACGCTATTTGGGAACTGATCCGTATCCCAACCGAGCTGCAAATCACCACGATTAGCATCCACAGAACCAAAAATGCCCAGCGCGGCCGCCGTGGCGATTTCATGGTGGAAAGAGTGTCCGGCCAGCGTCGCGTGGTTAGCTTCCACGTTCACTTTGATCTCATTTTCTAACCCGAACTCTTTCAGAAAGCCGTAAACGGTTGCCACATCATAATCATACTGATGTTTGGTCGGCTCCTGCGGCTTCGGCTCGATTAACAAGGTGCCGGTAAAGCCAATGCGGTGTTTGTTCTCTACCACCATCTGCATAAACCGGCCAATCTGGGCGCGTTCCTGCTTCAGATCGGTATTCAACAAAGTTTCATACCCTTCACGGCCGCCCCATAAAACATAGTTTTCACCGCCCAGTTTTTGCGTAGCGGCCATGGCCGTATTGACCTGCAGCGCGGCCCAGGCAAACACTTCCGGGTCCGGACTGGTAGCCGCGCCTGCGCCATAACGTGGGTGGGTGAAACAGTTTGCGGTTCCCCATAGTAACTTCACGCCGGTTTGCTGCTGTTTTTCCGCCAGGAGGTCCGTCATCACCGCAAAGTTATGCAGATATTCCTTCACGGAATTCCCCTGAGGCGCCACGTCGGCGTCGTGAAAGCAATAAAACGGCACGTTAAGCTTGTCGAAAAACTCAAAGGCGATATCCGCCTTCACTTTCGCCTGTTCCAGCTCGTTGCCCGCTTTAAACCAGGGACGTTCGAATGCGCCCGTGCCGAACATATCGGTGCCGGCCCAGCAGAAGGTGTGCCAATAGCAGGCGGCAAAACGGAGGTGATCTTTCATTTTTTTGCCAAGAATAACTTCATCCGGATTATAAAAATGAAAGGCCAGGTCGTTCTGACTGTCACTGCCTTCATAAGCAATTTTAGTTATACGATCGAAATAGTTTGCCATGGTCATTATCCTTAAAGATATTTTCAGGAAGTAGTGGGAACCCCATTACTATGCAAACAATAAAGCCTGGTACTCAATTATAAAATTTCGTAAAACG
>DOOK01000404.1 GCA_003512805.1 Erwinia sp.
CCCCACGCCATGGCGTGGGGTTTTTTATGCTTACTGCTTCGGCAAGGCGTAGGCGACCAGTGCATCACCAGAAGTGGTGCCCAGTCCGCCGTGACCGCCAGCTGCAATCACGACATACTGACGACCGTCTTCACCCGAATAGGTCATCGGCGTGGCCTGACCACCTGCGGGGAGTTTCGCTTTCCACAGCTCCTGGCCCGTCGACTCGTCGAAAGCCCGCAGATAGTTATCCGCCGTGGCGCCCATAAATATCAGGCCGCTGCGCGTAATGATGTTGCCGCCCATCATAAAGATACCGGTTGGCAACGGCGCGTTTGTATGAGTGTTGAAAATATTCATATTACGCGTGGTGCCCGCTGGTCTTTCCCAGGCGATTTTACGGGTAGTCAGATCGATGGCGATCAGCTTGCCCCACGGCGGCGCGCTGCAAGGTGCGCCCAGCGCGGTCAACCAGGGCTTCACCACGGCCGCCCAACCGGTACCATACTGTGGCCCGACGGCAAACTCTTTCGGTTTCGGGTAGGATTGTCCGCTTGCCCATCCCGCCCACGGCTTCATCAGTCCCTGTTTAATCGCCTCGTCATGTTTCATCAACTCCATCGTGAAAGGAATGTAGCTGGTGTTGGCTATCAGTAAATGCCGCTGAGGATCCACTGACGCGCCATACCAGTCCATCACGCCATCAAAGGCCGGATAGGCGATAGAGGTCCCTTCCGCTGGCGGCGTGTACTGGCCCTGATAGCGATAGCGATGGAACTGAATACGGCAGATCAGCTGATCGATTGGCGTCGCGCCCCACATATCCGTTTCTTTCAGGTTCGGCGGGGCGAGGTTCGGCATGCCGACGGGATCGGGCTGCGTGGTGGAAAGATGTTCTCCCGGCAGCGAAGGTGAAGTCGGCACCGGTTTCTCATCAACCTGCGCCAGCGGTTTGCCGTTCCGACGATCCAGCAGGAAAAGCTTGCCCATTTTGGTTGTCTGCACCAGGGCGGGCACGGTCTCGCCATTTTTTCCCGGCAGATCGACCAGCGTTGGGCCAATCGGCACGTCAAAGTCCCAGACATCATGGTGCACGGTCTGGAAATGCCAACGCTCTTCGCCCGTATGGATGTCCAGCGCCACCAGCGAACTGGAATAGGTTTCATCGAAAGATCGACGCTTGCCGCCGTAGTAATCTGGCGTCGCGTTGCCCAATGGAATATAAATCAGGCCCAGCTTCTCGTCTGCCGTATAGGTTCCCCAACCGTTTGGCGTGCCGTGAGTATACTCTTCACCAGGCTTCAGCGGCGCATTTTGCGGCGTTCTACCCAGATCCCAGGCCCAGGAGAGCTGGCCGGTTTTTACATCATAAGCCCGCACCACGCCGGAAGGTTCGCCGGTGGTTTGATTATCATATATCCAACCGCCCAGCACGATGCGGCCTTCCATTACCATCGGCTGCGAGGTAATAAAGTGGAAGCCTGGCGGCACCTGGCCCATATGGTCGGTCAGGCTGACATAGCCTTTGTTGCCAAACGAGGCGCAAGGCTCGCCGGTTTGCGCATTCAGCGCCACCATACGGGCATCGCTGGTGGTGGTAATGATTTTTTCCGGGCAAGTGCTGTCATCCACGGCCTGACTGTAAGCCACGCCGCGGCAGGCAAGGTACTCATTAGCCGAGGTGTCAACTTTAGGGTCGAACCGCCAGCGCTGTTTGCCGCTGGTGGCGTCAAGGGCAATCACCTGGCGATGTGGCGTACAGATAAAGAGCGTGTTGCCAACCTTAATCGGCGTGACCTCAAAGCTGAATTCGCGGCCCGCTTTATCTTCCCCTTTACGCAGGGTATCGCCGGTATGGAACTGCCAGGCGGGCTGGAGCTGGCTGACATTCGCAGGCGTAATCTGCGTCAGCGGAGAAAAACGCTGGCCTGCCCGGGTACGACCGTAATGCTGCCAGTCGTTATTGTCATCTGCACTGGCGATAGGCTGCGCTTCCGGCACCGGCTGATGATGCACAAAGCGAGTCGCCGTTACGTGCCAGCCCGACCAGAAAACCAGTACGATAGCGGCGATATAGACCACGCCTGCCAGCGTGCCCGCACGGCGTTGCGCCTGCATTACGGGTCGGACGATCCACGGCAGACTGCACCAGACGCCCAGCAAGGCGAGGGCAAAGAGGCGCGGCATCAGCTTCCAGCCATCCAGCCCCACTTCATACAGTGACCAGACCACGCAAATCAGAAAAGAGAGCAGGTAAAGCCACAGACCCGCCGGACGTCTTTTAATAATAAAGAGACCGCTCAGGAAGAACCCGGCACCGAAAATCAGATACCAGGGCGTGCCGCCCAGCATCGCCAGCCAGCCGCCCAGCGCCAGGAAAGCCAGCCCGCACAGGCTAACCACTATCCCGGTGAGTGACGGTAAGGTGAACCAAAATTTTTTCTGCATAGGATGTTGTTAAATGAGTAACAGGTAGGGCAAGCATAGGATATGCAAAGATTTGCAAAGATAGCCTTCAGATCCGATCCGACACTTTCGCTTTATTTTTTTATTTTACAATGGCTTACCAGGTAAAGATTATTGTCTCAAAATCTTACGATGACCCTCTGCCGACACAAAGGGCAGACAATAACTTGCCGTTCTGTGTCAATCCTGTACAGAAGCAGGCCGTTTGCCGGGGAAGCGATAGCCATCCGAATGGCAATAACCGACAAATTTCTCCAACACAGATAACATTGCATTCCAGTTAATACTGTTAATATTCAGAGATAAATCGGTTATAAAAGTCTGTACGGTAAAGTCGTGGTAAAAGCGGCAGCGATAAGACGGACAGGCTGGCTATGAACGATATCTTTATGCTTTTTAGCTATATATCATGGAATTTGGGTCTTTGCTGACCCGCGACCAGCCCTACGCTATCCCGTATTATCAGCTTCACCGATAACATCGAAAAATAGTCATTCACTGGACTCAGCCTGCGAGCTGAACAACACGGGATAAAACAGGCGACAAATGATAGTTTTGCGTAATGTTTCCAAAACCTTTCACGCCGCGGCTGGCCCGGTGACGGCGGTTGAAGATGTCAATCTCAACGTCGAACAGGGACAGATTTATGGCATTATTGGCTATAGCGGCGCGGGAAAAAGTACGCTAATCCGCCTGCTGAACGGGCTGGAAAAACCCACTTCCGGCAGCGTCACTGTGTCGGGCAAAGAGATTGCGCAGGCGAAAGGCGAAGCGCTACGCCAGGCGCGCCTGAAAATCAGTATGGTTTTCCAGCATTTTAATCTGCTGTGGTCGCGTACCGTCAGCGAAAATATCGCTTTTTCACTGCAAATTGCCGGCGCGTCAAAAGCTGCTATCAGCAAGCGCGTGCAGGAGCTGATTGAGCTGGTCGGCCTGAAAGGAAAAGAGCACGCCTATCCTGCTCAGCTGAGCGGGGGGCAGAAACAGCGTGTAGGTATCGCCCGCGCGCTGGCAAATAATCCGGAAGTGTTGCTGTGCGATGAGGCGACCTCGGCGCTGGATCCGCAGACGACCGACGCGATTCTCGATTTGCTGTTGGACATTAACCGCAAGCTAAAGCTGACTATCGTGCTGATCACGCACGAAATGCACGTTGTGCGTAAAATCTGTCACCGCGTGGCGGTGATGGAAGCGGGCAGGATTGTGGAAGAAGGCGAAGTGCTGTCGGTGTTCACCCATCCGCAGCAGCCCATCACCCGCCAGTTCGTCAAGCAAACGGCAGAGTACAGCAGCACCAACACGCCGTTCAACCCTGAACTGATCGACCACGCCGCAGGCAGCGTGCTCAAGCTGACGTTTGTCGGCCAAAGTACGCAGCAGCCTGTCGTGGGCGAGCTGACGCTGAAGTACGGCGTGCCTTTTAATATTCTGCACGGCAAGATGACGCAAACCACCAACGGTACCTTCGGCGAACTGTGGTTACAGGCTGCCGCTACCGGCAGCGTGCTGGAGAACATACTGGCCGATTTACACGCCCATGCCATTACGACCGAGGTGGTCCATGACTGAGACGCTTTTTCCCCATCTGAAGCTGGATCAGCTTTGGGCAGCAACCTGTGAAACCCTGTATATGACCTCGCTGTCCGGCCTGGCCACGTTCTTGCTGGGCATCCTGTTCGGCCTGGCGCTGTTTCTGACCGCGCGCGGCGGCCTGTTTCAGAATCGTGCCGTCTATTCAGTGATTTCAGTGCTGGTTAACGTTTTCCGGTCTATTCCGTTCATTATCCTGATTGTTTTACTGATCCCGTTCACCAAAACGCTGATCGGCACCATTTTAGGGGCGGATGCGGCTTTGCCCGCACTGATTGTAGGCGCCGCACCGTTTTACGCTCGCCTGGTGGAAATTGGCCTGCGCGAAGTGGACAAAGGTGTGATTGAGGCTTCCCGCTCAATGGGGGCACGGTTAAGCACGCTTATATTCCGCGTGCTGCTGCCGGAGTCGTCCCCGGCGCTGGTTTCCGGTATGACGGTCACGCTGATTGCGCTGGTAAGCTACAGCGCCATGGCGGGCGTCATCGGTGCCGGCGGGTTGGGCAATCTGGCCTATCTGGAAGGCTTTCAACGCAACCATAGC
>DOOK01000448.1 GCA_003512805.1 Erwinia sp.
TGCTGAACCGCTCTTCCGATCTTATAGCTGTGGACGATGCCGGAGAGCGTTTTCATCGAACAGGGCAGGATAGCCATTCCGTCGGTTTTAAACGAGCCGGAAGAGATGCTGGCGGCAATATCGCGCGCGTCGTGCACCACATCCGCCATTGCCTGTACGTCGCGAACCGAATAGTCGCTTTCCAACGCCAGCGTCTGCCGCGCGGCCTGGCTCATCACCAGATGTGTTTCCACCCCGTCGACCTGTTGCAGTATCTGCAGCGTGCGAATGCCATAAATCACGCCACTGGCGCCCGAAATGCCGATGATAAGTCGTTTCATAATAATCCTTAACCTTCCTGGGGCCGGCACAAAAAAAATGGGCCGGAATGGCTTCCGACCCATGATACCAGGAAAGCGGCGAGTGCATCAGCCCTCGTTGTGCATTTCCAGATTTTCCACTTCGTTCTGGCGCGCCAGTGCTTTCGCATCGTCATTGCGCAGCGACTGAATATGTTCCAGGTATCGCTGATCGACATCTTTCGTCACGTAGACACCGTTAAAGACCGAACATTCAAACTGGGCAATGTCCGGATTTTCTTCACGTACCGCCTCGATCAGATCGTCCAGATCCTGGAAAATCAGCGCGTCAGCTTTGATAAGCTTACAAATCTCGTCCACTTCCCGGCCATGTGCAATCAGCTCGGTCGCGCTTGGCATATCGATGCCATAGACGTTCGGGAAGCGGATTTCCGGCGCGGCCGAGGCCAGATAGACTTTTTTCGCCCCGGCTTCGCGCGCCATTTCGATAATCTGTTGCGAGGTAGTACCACGCACGATGGAATCATCCACCAGCAGCACATTTTTACCCCGGAACTCCGCCCGATTGGCATTCAGCTTGCGGCGAACCGCACTGCGACGCTGATGCTGTCCTGGCATAATAAAGGTGCGGCCGACGTAGCGATTTTTCACAAACCCCTGACGGTAGGGCTTGTCCAGAATGCGCGCCATTTCCAGTGCGATATCGCAGGAGGTTTCCGGAATCGGGATCACCACGTCAATATCCAGATCTTCCCATTCGCGGGCAATTTTTTCGCCCAGTTTGGTGCCCATGCGCACGCGAGCACTGTAAACGGAAATTTTGTCCAGGAAAGAATCCGGGCGAGCAAAATAGACATACTCAAACAGACACGGGTTACATTTCGGATTTTCTGCGCACTGACGCGTAAACAGCTGGCCTTTTTCGGTGATATATACCGCTTCGCCAGGCGCAACGTCGCGCAGGAACTCAAAGCCCAGCGTATCCAGCGCCACGCTTTCGGAAGCCACCATATATTCGTTGCGGCCATCCTTCATTGCTCGCTTGCCGATGACCAACGGGCGAATGCCGTTAGGGTCGCGAAAAGCGACCAGGCCGTGGCCGATAATCATCGCGACGCAGGCGTAAGCGCCGCGTACATGCTGATGCACCGCCGCAACGGCCGCAAAAATATTCTCTGCTTCCAGCGGGTAGTGCTGAAAACGATCCAGCTCGGTGGCGAAAATATTCAGCAGAATTTCTGAGTCAGAGGTGGTGTTAACGTGACGGCGGCCGCTTTCAAACAGCTGCTTGCGCAGTTCGTGGGCGTTGGTCAGGTTACCATTGTGCGCAAGCGTAATGCCGTAGGGCGAGTTAACGTAGAAGGGCTGCGCTTCGGAAGCGCTGGAGCTTCCGGCGGTCGGGTAACGGACGTGGCCGATGCCCATATTGCCCTGCAGACGCTGCATATGGCGGGCTTCAAACACATCGCTCACCAGGCCATTGGCTTTACGCAGGCGGAAGCAGTTCAGGGCATCAATGGTAACGATGCCTGCGGCATCCTGGCCACGGTGCTGCAGCACCGTTAACGCATCATAAATCGACTGGTTGACCGGCATAAAACCGGCGATCCCGACAATACCGCACATGTAGTCATTTCCTCATAAGCCGCAACCCCGGCTCAATTACCGGGGTAAAAAACTCGACGTGCTGTTCAGGTAGTCAAAAAACCACCTGATAATATAGCTAAACTGGGGAATCAGCTGGGACTGCTGCCAGTCCTGACTTTTGGCAAAACCGGTGAAGGTATCAAGGAAAAACAGCATAGCCGACACGATCAATACGCCGCGTAATGCCCCGAAACAGACCCCCAATACCCTGTCAGTTCCCGACAGCCCGGTTTTTTCAACCAGCGAACCAATAACATAGTTGACTATCGCGCCAACAATCAGCGTGGCGATAAACAACGCCGCAATGGCGACTCCATTTCGAACCAGTTCGTTCTCAAAACCTGTGAACCAGACAGCAAGGAAGGAGTAGTAATGACTGGCGACAAAAAATGCGCAACCCCAGGTGACGAGAGAAAGTGCTTCCCGAACGAACCCGCGGATCAGGCTGACAAGAGCCGAAAAACCAATAACCGCAATAATGACGTAATCTATCCAGACCATGAACTCTTCCAGCGACTGTGCCTCTGATCAGGCTGCTTCCCTGTGCTGTATGCCGCATCGGCACAGGCATTACAGGGACAAAACCTGAGTTCGGGGCGAATTCTAACAGAAAAAGAAAACGTTTGCGTAGCTTTTCCTTAACCGTCCTGATGAAAACCGGGCGCCAAAAAAACCAGCAAGAAACCGGCAAAAATGTCGGGGAAACAGGCTGGCTGGCCCACCACGGCAACAATTTGATTTACTTGATCTTACGGGCCGCCGCCTCGCCTGAAAAGGCCAGGCGGCGCCCTCACTTCACGGCCTGAAAGGCCCCACCTCTTTCAGCGATAGCAACAGCCTAACGCGCGCTGTAAGGCTTCACTACGCCGCTTAGCCCGGAGATGCCTTTCAGCTCGCCTACGGCTGCCTGCATTTTTGCTTTTGAGGCGTCTGGCCCAACGTAAACGCGCGTAATCTGCCCTTGTACCGCCGTCGACGGCACCGTAAAGGCGCGGTAGCCGGAAAGGCGCAGTGAGGCGACAATTTCGTTCACTTTGGCCGCGTTTTTCAGCGCCCCCAGCTGGACGACCCAGGCCTGCCCTGCCGGTGCGCTTTCCTGCTGTGCCGGCTTCGTTTCTGTTTTCGGTTCCGTTTTCGGTTCCGGCTTTGGTTCCGGCTTCGGTTCCGTCTTCACAACAGGTTTAGGTTCCGGCTTCGGCTTCTCTACCGGTTTTGGCTGCGCTTTTGGCTTTTCGACCGGTTTTTGGGTAGTCACGTGACTGACCGGCGGCGGTGAGACGACCGTCGGCTGGTTGCCCGCCTGCGGTGCGGTAGAACCGCTTTCGGCCTGCGACGTATTTTCGCTGGTCTGGCCCGCAACCGCCGTACCCGCCCCTTCCGGTGGCTGGGCAGGCAGCGACTGCGTGACCGGCGGCACCATATCGGTGTCCTGCTGGTCGCCAGGCTTGGGCACCAGCGGGATCGCAGCGAACTCCTCTTTATAGTGCTTTTTCTTGCCGTCCAGCAGGCCCGGCAGCACAATCACGCCCAGCGCCACAATGATCACTGTTCCGACCAAACGATTTTGAAACTTACTTGCCACTGCCACTCTCCGTTTCCATCGTTTCCATTACCTGCGCGACGGTGTGGAAAGAGCCGCACACCAGCACGATATCCTGCTCACCGGCCTGCCGCCGCGCCCGTTCAAAAGCGGCCGACACGCTGGTAAAAGCCTGTGCGCCGGGCAAATGCGCCAGCAGCTGTTCTGCGGTTGCCCCTCTTGGGCCTGCCAGCGGTGCGCAGTACCAGTAATCCACCTGCGGCGCCAGACAGGCCAGCGTACCGGCAATATCCTTATCGTGCAGCATTCCCACCACCGCATGAACTTTCCCGG
>DOOK01000459.1:0-4855 GCA_003512805.1 Erwinia sp.
TTTTAAGACAGTGACTCAGGCCAGCGTACCGGCGCCGCGGCAATTTGGCGAAGCCGGAACCGTATCCTGTAGCCCTTCCCACTCTTTTTCGGTGTAGGTATGCAGCGCCAGCGCGTGAACGCTTCCAGCCAGCTCATCAGCCAATACGCTGTAAATGGTGCGATGCCGCATCAGAAAGCGCTGGTTAAGAAAGCTGTCGCTGACGATGACTATTTTGAAATGGCTTTCCGCACCAGCGGGAACATTATGACGATAGCTTTCGTCATGAACCTCCAGGTGCACGGGTGACAATGCCGTTCTCAACTTTTCTTCTATTTGTTCGCGGATCATAACCACACTCCTCTACGACCTGATGCGCCCCATCTTTTTAAATATTAGACGGATTTCGCCGTCTGCCGATCCGTTTGCAGAAAAATATCCGCTGCCTGGCGGGCGCGACTGTGCATTTTCCTGCGGGCGGCTGCAACTGTCCGATTGGAAAAAGCCTGTCCGGGTATCGGGTGGAAAAGATAAGGTGATGAATTTGCGCATCGCCGGGGCTTCCCCTTACTACAGGCAATGTTATGATGACCTCGGTTTTGTCCGGACTACACCCCATAAAATCGAGAACATAAGTATGCTGAAAAAATTATTCTTCCCCCTGCTGGCTGTGTTTATGCTGGCCGGCTGCGCGACCAACAGCACCACGCTGAACGTTTCGCCAGTCATCAAACTGCCACAGCAGGACCCAAGCCTGATGGGCGTCACCGTCAGCATCAACGGCGCCGATCAGCGTACCGATAAAGCGCTTGCTAAAGTTAACCGCGACGGCCAGCTGGTTACGCTGACCCCCTCCCGCGATCTGCGTTTCCTGCTGCAGGAAGTGCTGGCGAAACAAATGGGCGCGCGCGGCTACATGATCGGTCCGAACGGGGCGGTTGATTTGCAAATTGTGGTCAATAACCTGTATGCCGATGTTACCCAGGGCAACGTGCGCTACAGCATTACCACTAAAGCCGATATTTCTATTATCGCTACGGCGAAAAACGGCAACAAACAGGTGAAAAACTACCGCCAGACCTACAGCGTTGAAGGCGCGTTTAACGCCACCAACGATAAGATCACCAACGCCGTTAACGCTACGTTGGGCGATGTGATTGACGATATGGCACAGGACACCAGCATTCACGAGTTCGTTAAGCAAAACGCCCGTTAATATTGCCTTGCCCGCCGCACTGGCGGGCACTGTTTTAAGGTTCGTATGCCCAGTCACTATCTGCAAATTTTCACCCGTCGTAACGCTGCCCTTCTGCTCCTGCTCGGTTTCTCTTCCGGTCTGCCGCTGGCGCTGACGTCCGGCACGTTACAGGCCTGGATGGCCGTAGAAAATGTCGATATTAAAACCATCGGCTTTTTTTCGCTGGTTGGACAGGCTTACGTCTTTAAATTTCTCTGGTCCCCCCTGATGGACCGCTATACGCCTCCTTTCCTTGGGCGTCGACGCGGCTGGCTGTTGGTGACTCAACTGCTGCTGGTGGTCGCCATTGCGCTGATGGGATTCATGCAGCCTTCACGCGATTTAACGCTGCTCGCCTCGCTGGCGGTGCTGGTCGCTTTCTGTTCCGCCTCGCAGGATATTGTTTTTGATGCCTGGAAAACGGATATCCTGCCGGCCGAAGAGCGTGGCAGTGGCGCGGCGATCAGCGTTTTCGGTTATCGGCTGGCCATGCTGGTGTCCGGCGGACTGGCGCTCTGGCTGGCTGATCGCTATCTGGGCTGGCAGGCCATCTGGTGGCTGATGGCTGCCATGATGGTGCCGGGAATTATCGCCACGTTGCTGGCGAAGGAACCGGACGAGGCCGTCGTGCAGCCGCGTTCGCTGGAGGAGGCGGTCGTCGCCCCGCTACGGGATTTTTTCACCCGCAATAACGCCTGGCTGATCCTGTCGCTGATCGTCCTTTATAAGCTTGGCGACGCTTTCGCCGCCAGCCTGACCACTATTTTCCTTATTCGCGGCGTAGGATTTGACGCAGGCGACGTGGGCCTGGTGAACAAAACGCTTGGGCTGTTTGCCACTATTATTGGCGCGCTTTATGGCGGCGTATTGATGCAGCGGCTGAGCCTTTACCGCGCGCTGATGCTGTTCGGTATCCTGCAGGCGTTGTCGAACCTGGCCTACTGGTTGCTGTCGGTGACCGACAAGCATCTTTACAGCATGGCTGCCGCCGTCTTTGCAGAGAATCTTTGCGGCGGCATGGGCACCGCGGCCTTTGTGGCTCTGCTGATGACGCTGTGCAACAAGTCGTTTTCTGCTACACAGTTCGCTCTGCTTTCCGCTCTTTCTGCCGTGGGGCGTGTGTATGTTGGGCCGGTAGCAGGCTGGTTTGTGGCGAGCTGGGGATGGCCCGCGTTTTACGCCTTTTCCGTTGCAGCGGCACTGCCCGGTTTGGTTTTGCTGGCGGGCTGTAAGCGCACGCTGGATCGGGCAGAGAAAACGCGCGAATTTGCTCCCCGCGACCGTTGGCCACAAGCCTATCGCTGGGCTATCCGTTTACTGCTGCTGGGTTGCGTTCTGGCAGGCATAGCCCTGGTCATGCTGGCGCTGGACGCATCAGGTGTGACGCACATTGACCATTTACTCACCACGCTCTTTAGCACCGCAGTGATGCTTGGACTGGCAGGCGTGATGCTGGGTTCGCTACTCGATTATCTGGCGCTGCGCAGAACGCCGGACTGAAGCCAGAAACGTTTTACCGCCTGGCAACCAGGCGGTAATCGCTTTTATCGTCCTGGCTCGAGCCGTGGCGTTCTTACCGTTTACGGCTGACAGCGCGCATAAGATTGTCAACAGAGAGGCGATAATGCGCGGCAATACTGTGATATCTCTCACGTAACCAGCCTGCGAGACGCAGAAGCGGATGCAGAACAGTAGCGACTTAAGGCAAACTTGCTGCGGTCAGATAATCGCAGACAGGCGTTTAAAAAAACGTTATATATTAGCCCTACTGCTGTAAGCGCACGTTTAGATTAATAGTTGGCTCTCATAGCAGAAAATACGCTAACAGCAACGTAACAAATGCCTTTTTTTTCGCTGGAAATAACGGCAGTGTCGCAGGAAATTTAATCGTTTTTTAACATTTCCACCGCTTCGCTTATTCCTTTTCTTCCGTTATTTCCTAAAGATTTTCGTCTTTACATTTACCGCTAAATGGGAAATAAAAACCGCTGCGAAACTATTTTTGTCTATTTGACATAGCTCAAATGCTACAACTATGTTAAATAATTGAGTACCAATTTCGCTGTTTATAGCCCCCCTCTTTTCTGAAGGGGATTTTCCATCTGTTTTTGTTATATCACCCCCAAAGCCCTGCTATTATTCATATTTTGTCACCCTCCGAAACATGTGTGACAGTGTTTGCAAAAGGTGTCAACACCTTGCTGACACAAGCTGTTGCTGGTTTACAGTACTGAAACGTTCCCGTAAAATGCCGCCACACTTAAACGACAATAGAGCCCTTGTCATTGAGGTCGTTAAATGAGACTCAGGAAATACAATAAAAGTTTGGGGATTCTGTCATTAATCGCAGGCACTGTATTGTTAAGTGGCTGTGATAGTGCATTGTTGAGTCCCAAAGGACAGGTTGCAATGGAGCAACGTTCGCTGATACTGACAGCCTTCGGCTTGATGATGATCGTCGTTATTCCGGCAATCCTGATGGCCGTGGTATTCGCCTGGAAATATCGGGCATCGAATACCGAAGCAAAATACAGTCCAAACTGGTCACACTCGAATAAAGTGGAAGCCGTGGTATGGACTGTGCCAATCTTAATCATTCTCTTCCTTGGCGTCCTGACGTGGAAATCAACCCATGCGCTGGAACCAAGCAAACCGTTGGCTTCCAATGTGAAACCAATTGAGATTGATGTGGTGGCGCTGGACTGGAAATGGCTGTTTATCTACCCTGAACAGGGTATTGCGACCGTCAACCAGATCGCTTTCCCGGCCAACACGCCAGTGACCTTTAAGATCACTTCGAACTCCGTGATGAACTCCTTCTTCATTCCTACCCTCGGTAGCCAGATTTACGCTATGGCGGGTATGCAGACTCAGCTGAACCTGATCGCAAATGAAGCCGGTACGTTTGACGGTATCTCCTCTAACTTTAGCGGACGCGGTTTCTCCGGCATGAAGTTCAAAGCTATCGCCACACCTGATAATGCAGCATTCAATCAGTGGGTAGCGAAAGCAAAAGAGTCTTCTAACCAGCTGATGACCATGGATGATTTCGAGAAACTGGCTGCGCCGAGCGAAAACCATCCGGTGGAGTTCTTCTCTACGGCGAATCCTGATTTGTTCAAGCAGGTTATTGGCAAATTCAAGATGAACCACGGGAATATGGCTATGTCCTCTGAGCATGAAGGCATGGACATGAACGACGCCTCTCACGCGGGAGCCGAGGAATAATACGATGTTGGGAAAATTAACCCTTGATGCTGTTCCGTACCACGAGCCAATTATCGTGGTTACGGTTGCCGCCATCATTCTTGGTGGTCTGGCTGTTGCTGGAGCAATCACTTACTTCGGTAAGTGGCAATACCTGTGGTCTGAATGGCTGACGTCAGTTGACCATAAAAAACTGGGTATCATGTATATCATCGTGGCTTTCGTCATGCTGCTGCGCGGCTTTGCCGATGCGGTCATGATGCGTAGCCAACAGGTGATTGCCTCAATGGGCGATCCGGGCTTCCTGCCGCCTCATCACTACGACCAGATCTTTACTGCCCACGGCGTGATCATGATCTTCTTCGTAGCGATGCCGTTTGTTATCGGTCTGATGAACATCGCTGTTCCTTTGCAGATCGGCGCACGCGACGT
>DOOK01000459.1:5027-5643 GCA_003512805.1 Erwinia sp.
GCAGATCGGCGCACGCGACGTGGCCTTCCCGTTCCTGAACAACCTGAGCTTCTGGTTCACGGCTGTGGGCGTGGTGCTGGTTAACCTGTCACTGGGTGTGGGCGAATTCGCACAGACCGGCTGGCTGGCTTATCCACCGCTGTCCGGGGCTGAATACAGTCCGGGCGTCGGGGTTGACTACTGGATCTGGAGTCTTCAGCTCTCTGGTATCGGGACAACATTAACAGGTATTAACTTCTTTGTTACTATCCTGAGAATGCGTGCACCGGGCATGACCATGTTCAAAATGCCTGTCTTTACCTGGGCATCCCTGTGTACTAACGTGCTGATCATCGTCTCCTTCCCGGTTCTGACCGTGACGCTGGCGCTGTTGACCCTTGACCGTTATCTGGGCTTCCATTTCTTTACTAATGAAATGGGCGGCAACATGATGATGTACGTCAACCTGATTTGGGTTTGGGGACATCCGGAAGTTTATATCCTGGTTCTGCCTGTCTTCGGCGTCTTCTCCGAAGTGGTCGCAACCTTCTCGAAAAAACGCCTGTTTGGTTACACCTCGCTGGTTTGGGCAACGGTGGTTATTACCGTCCTTTCCTTCATCGTGTGGCTGCACCAC
>DOOK01000051.1:0-1961 GCA_003512805.1 Erwinia sp.
AGCCGATGTAGTCCACGGTATGCGCTTTAATTAATTCCATGTCGCCTGGCTGGATATCCAGCGTCACGCCCAGCGATGCCCAGAGGCTTTTAGCGTAATAAGGGTATTCGCCCTTTGCCTGCACGTCGGCGCAGTAAAAGTTAAACGCCTGCGTCTCTTTCAGCGTGGCGAGCTGGTTAAGCGGATTACAGTCAAAAGCGTAGGCGGTAGCGTAAATGATCATGCAGCCAATCTGGATGGCGGGATGGGTTTCATGCGCGATTTTTACTGCCAGGCTGCTGGCGACAAACTGGTTATGCCACGCCTGAAACTTCGCCTGTGGATCCAGCGCACCGGTCTTTACCGTCAGGCTCTGGCTCATCATCGGGAAGTGCACCGCGCTGTTAATTTCGTTAAACGTCATCCAGTACTTCACTTTCTGGCCATAACGTTCCAGCACCGTACGGGCGAAGCGCTCAAAATGCCCGATGACGTCACGGTTTTTCCAGCCGCCAAATTCGGTCGCCAGATGCAGCGGCATTTCATAATGGGAAATCGTGATAACCGGCTCAATGCCGTGCGCCAGGCAGGTATCGATCACCTCATCATAATGGCGCAGCCCCGCTTCGTTGGGCTGCTGCTCGACGCCGTTGGGATAGATGCGCGTCCAGGCGAGGGAGAAACGGTAGCATGTAAAGCCCATTTCTTTGAACAGCGCGATGTCCTCACGGAAGCGGTGATAGTGGTCGATGCCTTTATGGTTGGGGTAAGTGTAGCGGGACGGGTCAAGGGTGAAATCAAAATCAGGCGAGGAAACGATAGCCAGGCGCGATTTCCCGCCCGGGATGGCATCCACGATGGAAAGCCCCTTCCCGTCCTCGTCGTAAGCGCCTTCTACCTGATTCGCGGCGGTCGCGCCACCCCACATAAAGCCTTGCGGAAACCTTTCTTTCATTGCATTAGTCCTTTTTAAAACGGAGAGTTTTAACAGCAATTGATGACAAGTTTGCACCCGGTGCAGGCAAGAATGGTAAAGCAAAAGTGGCATAGCCGACAGGAAAGAAGCCGATCAGTACCGTGCGGGTACAATGGTTAACGCTATCCGCTCCGCCAGATCCAGAACGTTTGACCAGGTCGCACCGTCCTGTAAAAGAGAACGGGAAGCGCCCGTAGACCGTAGCGCTTTTTTACCCATGCGATCGCCAAAGAGCACGATCGCCCGGGCGGCATCATCCTGTCTGGATATCCAAAGCAATCCCTGCGCCTGCGGACACTGGCAATAAATAGCCTCGGCCCATTTTCGGGTGGCCGGATACCGATTTTTTTCCGTATCGATTAACTGGCTGCGCTTCAGCCCGAGCTTGTGTAAAGCCAGGCTGCGTAAATCCACCAGCCTCAGCGCTTCCGTGACTTCTATAACGGAATGCAGCTGGCCGGTAAACTTTGCCTTATCTATGCTTTTAAAGCCGGCGGTATGCGGGACATCATGAAAGACCGTTTCCATCAGCGCACAGGAAAAGGTCGTCCCCGCATACAGCGTGGGAATAGCGCGACCTTTACCGTCTTTAATCGGGCTGAAGCGCGCATTACCTTTAAGCCCAGGATTAAACTGCGCCGCCTGATAGTTATCAAGATGGATACGGTGCAGCTTTTCCCCGGCGTTGAGCAGCGTCAGGGTAAGAGCAAGTCCCTCAGGGGGGAGCGGTAAAGCCCCGTCCGGGCTAGCCATGCTCAACCCCGGCCACTTCATCCCTTGCGGCTTCGATCACCCGCTCCGGGCTGCTGAGAAGCAGGTCCTGCGGTCGTTCACCGCCCAGGGCGCTGTTATCAGCGCGAAACCAGTAGGCCATTCCCCAACCGTCCTTGTGGTCGGCGAAAATTTTTACGATGTCAGCCATGGCCTTACAGGGCCGGAAGCCTGTCTCTGCCGACAGGGCGTAGGCCGGATAGTAGTCAATGCCGTGGTGCTGAAGCGTAAAAAT
>DOOK01000051.1:2082-4840 GCA_003512805.1 Erwinia sp.
TGAAGCGTAAAAATCTGCTGCTGCTTTTTCCATTTATGCGGCTGCGCGCTGGGATTACGCGCGCTGAAGCCGGCCAGTTCGGCCACGTTTGTCGCCGTCAGCCAGTCTCCACTTTCCAGTACCGCCTTGCGGGCCTGGATCAGCATGGCGGCCTCTTTCAGCAGCGTTGGCGGCACGGGAGCCGAAGGCAGCATGATTTCCGCCAGCCGCTCAAGCGAGGCCTGTTCCTGGCGCTCGCGTAGCACATCCAGCAGGGAAACCGTCATGTTCAGCAGGTTTTCCGTTAGCGTCTCGACCACGCCCGGCTGCTGATGCACGAAAGTCATGGCTAAGACGCGATCGGCACGGGATTTATTCAAATGAGCCTGGATCTCTTTGGGGGTGCCTACCCGCGTCGCGATACCTGAAGAACCCGGAATAGCGCTCATCGTTTTATCCTCAGTGATGGTAGTTATTAGCAATATAACATAACCACCATCACCGTAAAGGTCACTTTTTAGCCGGAAGCGTAAAGATAAAGCCCCGGACGGCATCAGGGCGAAGGGCTACAGCGCGACGCGCATCACGTCATCAGGGGCAGTGGCCTCCTGCTTGCGGGAGGAAGCCTGCTTAACGGAGATATACAGCGTCTGGCCATCCGGCGACAGCGCCAGACTGTTTGGATGGGTCGGCGCCTTAAGGGTTTTAATAACTTTATAGGTTTTGCCGTCAATAATACTGACCTCGCCGGCCTCACGATGGGTGACGTAAATTTCATCACGCTGCGGATTAAACAGCACCGCCAGCGAGGTTGGCACGGCGACTTTCTGTATGATCTTGCCGTCTTCGGTGTTGACTACCAGCAGCTCAGGCTGTTTAGCGTCGGTGATAAAGGCGCGATGCGTAGCCGGATCCAGGCTGATATTCAGGAAAAAGTGCTCGCTCTCCGCCAGCTTCACTTTAGCCAACAGCTGATGACTCACGGTGTCGAAGGTGAAGAGTTCATTATCACCGCCGGTGGCGTAAAGGCGGTGCGCGTTGGCATCCAGCGTCAGGCCGGTGGCGTACTTGCCCAGGCCGTCCAGCGTATGACGTAGCGTCAGTTTATCGCCATCCACCACCCAAATCCGGCTCTCTTCGCCCACGCCGCTGACATAAACCGTATTGGTTTTTTCATCCACTGCCAGCTCGCGAGGTGCCAGCGGATAGAAGGTTTCGCTACGCGGACGTGTATCGAGCACCAGACGCCCTTTTACCTCGCCGCTTTTAACGTCAATCGCCGTGATCGAACTGTTCAGCGTATTGCCAACAAAAAGCGTGTCGGTTTTATTATTGATGGCGGTGCCAAAAGGTTTGAGATCGTTGTGTATCGCCTGGGTAATTGCCAGCGTCTGCGGATTGAGTCGGTAAACCACGCCGCCTTTATCCAGCTGGCGACTACCGGAGGTGGCCACGTACAGCGCCTGCTGCGACGGGCTGTAGGCCATTTCATAAGCCCCTTTGGCAACCGGCTGGCGCAGCGGTTCTGCGGTTTCGCTGTAGGCCGGGATCGCGGCGGTAAACAGCATCAGCGTCAAGAGGTAGCCTTTTCCACGGCTGAAAGTTACGTTCATATTCTCTCCATGTAACTGAATAACAACAGGTAAAATGCCCGCCGCCCTGAGCGGTACGGCGAGCCAAAAATTAGCCCAGCAGCGCCGTGGTCAGTCGTGCGGTACAGCAGCGCCTGTTGCTTTCGTCATAAATAGCTATTTCCCAGACCTGCTGGCTGCGGCCTGAATGCAGCGGCTGACAAACACCCCGCACCTGACCGCCGGTCACGGCGCGATGATGGCTGGCGTTGATCTCCGTGCCGACCACGCATTGCCCTTCCTGGCTGGTCAAAAAGCTCGCCATAGAGCCTAAGGTTTCCGCCAGCGCCACCGATGCCCCCCCGTGCAGCAGGCCAAAAGGCTGCTGCGTGCGGGCATCGACCGGCATCGTCGCCTCCAACCTGCCCTCTGCCAGCAAGGTAAACGTCATCCCCAAATGGGCCACCATCGACCCTTCGCACATGCGGTTAAGCTCATCCAGACTCGGCTGGCGTTTCCAAATCGATTTTGTCATTACGCCCCCAGCGTGCTGCCACCGTCGATCACGATATCCTGCATCGTGATATGACTGGCTTGATCGGAAGCAAGAAACAGGATGGTGCTGGCGATCTCATCCGGCCGGGCGATTTTGCCCAACGGGATACCGATTTTAAACTGTTCGGCAAAGCCGCGAATGCGCTGCTGTTCGGCGTCCGCGCTTTTCCACAGCGTGCGCTGCATATCGGTATCGGTCGAGCCTGGCGACACCAGGTTGCAGCGTACGCCAAAAGGCGCCAGCTCCAGACCCACCGTCAGGCTGAGGCTGCGCAGCGCCGCCTTCGACGCACCATAGGCCGACATGCCAACACGGGGACAGTGCGCGGCATCCGATGCCACGGTGACGATAGCGCCGCTACGCTGCTCGCGGAACAAAGGCATTGTTTGCTGAAACAGATTAAACGCGCCGCCGACGTTGACGGCCATCACCGCTTCCCAGTCCGCCACGTCCAGCTCATCGGTTGCTCCCATCCGCAAAATGCCCGCGCTGTTAACCAGCACGTCCAGCCGCGGCGCCTCCAGCCGCAGCCGCTGACACACGGTCTTCACCTGCTGCGCGTCGGCCACGTTCAGCTCCACGGTCTGAAAAGGATAATCAGCCTGAGGAAAAGCAAGATCCAGCCCGACAACCGTTGCGCCTGCCTGATGAA
>DOOK01000177.1 GCA_003512805.1 Erwinia sp.
GCAGCGGAGATCTCTTTGATCCTGTCCATTTCGACACATACTGTTAATTTTCATCAGAAAAATATGCAAAGAAAGTTCAACGCCCCCAATAAAACGCAGGTGGCTTCTTACGCTGCGGCTATCGGGCTACTTTAACCCATAAGAGCTACCAATTTTAGTAGTTTCGTCTTGCCGGTCGGTTGTCTACCCTGCGCCTGGGGTTGCCAGTCCTGAGCCACATGGAAAGGCATTCAGTAGTGAATGCAACAGAGGATTAACGATGAAGATTATCCAGACCAAGCTAAGGGACATGCCTTCCTCTTTGCTGGCAGAATTAGGAAGTTATCGCTATAGCGTTTTTGCGCGCGGCGAAGGATGGTCAATTCCATCACGTTTAAGCACTCCCGGCCAGGAGTACGATCGTTTTGACCGCTCTGATGTGGTCTGGTTAATCGCCTGGACTGCACAGCAAGGCATTTGCGGCTGCGCTCGTCTGATGGAATGGCAGGACAAAGACAACGCAGAAAAGCGTCCGCAGGCCGCCTGGGAAATGTCGCGTTTTTCCGCTCGTCTGGATGTCGACCCCGAATTGCCATTAAGTATTCTCTGGCACAGCGTTCAGCTGGCTGAGCAATCGGGCGTAGACTATCTCTATAGCGCGGCCACGCCCATGCTGGAAAGAATGTTTGAACAGCATCTGGTGGTTTATGAGCCGTTAACGGCCGGCGTCATTCAGTCTGAAGATAACCTTTTTGCCGTCAGGATCCCGGTTAATCAGCCTAACCTGGCGGAAAAATTCCGTGGCGCACGTCGTTTTAGCCCGGAAGAAGTGTTGCCAACGTTGGGCGTTTCCGTTAGCTGGAGCGGTAGGGGACGGCAGGCTTAATACTAAGCCTGGCTACGCGCCCATAGCGTAATCAGCAGCCACGCTGCGAGACACCAGCACCCTACGGCGCAGCCAAGCGCCAGGGGGACTCGCATCATGCCGACAAAATACCAAAGCGTCAGCAGATAGATAAAATAGGGGATGATGGCCCACATCCCAAAAATGATAGTGGTGCGAAGGGCCTCAACGCCGCGTTCACTGGCGACGATATAGTGAGCAATCAGAGCGAAAGTAGGAAAGAGCGGCAGTAGCCCAGCCAGATAATAGCTACGCGTTTTAGACAGTACGCCAATTAAAACCACCACCAGCGCACCTAAAACCGCTTTAAAGATTAAGCCCATTGTGCCCCTAAGCTACCCGTAAGCTGAGCGAGCCCGTTGCTGTTCGGCAAACAATGGGCTGACTACCTGGCGTTTTACTGGCGATATGCCTGTTTGATTTGACTAATTGTGCTACTGAAGACGTCTGCCTGCTGGCGATCCGTCAGCTGGGCAATATATTTTTCCATGTTAATAATGACTTTACCGGCATCGGCCTGACCCATACCTTTCAACATAAATGTAACCAGCGCTTTCATGCAGGCCATCTCTTCGGCCAAAGTTTGCGTATCTTTACTGGTTGAAAAATCAGTGTCGCTCATATTTTCTCCTGGTTTTTTTATTAACGGATCGGCTGCGCGATTTTAAGGTGTTGATAACACATTTAAGCAACGAGTATATCATATTTACCCCGTCTATACAGGCACCTGGCGCGAACGGCATGCAATAAGCCTGCGTAGCAGAGGCGTTTTTTTATATTCTAACCACAATGAAAAAGAGGTAAAATAGACGGTCTTTTAATGATTCATCCCCCGGTTAATACCCATTTGGAGAGGCCTTTTGATACGCGTTCTTCTTGTTGACGACCACGAACTGGTACGGGCTGGCATTCGACGCATACTGGAAGACATCAAAGGTTTCCAGGTAGTGGGTGAAGCCTGCTGCGGCGAAGATGCCGTAAAGTGGTGCCGTAGCAATGACGTTGAGGTCGTGCTGATGGACATGAACATGCCCGGTATCGGTGGGCTGGAGGCCACGCGGAAAATTGTCCGCTACAGCCCGGATGTGAAAATCATTATGTTGACCATTCATACCGAAAATCCGTTGCCCGCCAGGGTAATGCAGGCAGGGGCGGCAGGTTACCTCAGCAAGGGCGCCGCGCCGCAGGAGGTGGTCAGCGCGATTCGGCAGGTCAATGCCGGTCAACGCTATATAGCTTCGGATATCGCCCAGCAGATGGCCCTCAGCCAGATCGAGCCGCAAAAAACGGACTCGCCCTTCGATTGTTTGTCGGAACGTGAATTACAGATTATGCTGATGATCACCAGGGGCCAGAAAGTGGCAGATATTTCCGAACAGCTCAGCCTGAGTCCAAAGACCGTTAACAGCTATCGCTATCGTATGTTCAGCAAGCGGAATATCAGCGGTGACGTGGAGTTAACGCATCTGGCTATCCGGCACGGGCTGTTTAATGCGGAGTCGTTAACCAGTAGTGAATGATGTTTTTGATGCCAAATCTTTTCTGAAAACGGTCACCAGCCAGCCAGGCGTTTATCGCATGTATGATGCTGGCGGCACGGTTATCTATGTCGGTAAAGCCAAAGATTTAAAAAAGCGCCTGTCCAGCTACTTCCGTGGCAATCTGGGCAGCCGGAAAACCGAAGCGCTGGTGGCCAGCATTCACCAGATAGACGTGACGGTCACCCACACTGAAACCGAAGCGCTGCTGCTCGAACATAACTACATCAAGCTTTATCAGCCGCGCTATAACGTTTTGCTGCGTGATGACAAGTCTTATCCCTATATTTTTCTCAGCGCGGATGAACACCCTCGACTGGCCAGCCATCGTGGCGCGAAGCATGCCAAAGGCGAATACTTC
>DOOK01000176.1 GCA_003512805.1 Erwinia sp.
AACTGCCGCGAATGGCGGTAACTGACGACATAGCGCTTCCTTTTGAACAAGTCTTTGGCAAACCGTGAACGGCCTGCCTTCCCTGTTGCAATTGCTGTGCCAAAAGAGGATTCGCATTTATTCTTTATTTATCATGTAGTTAAATTAATAACGTTCACCCCGCCGGGTTAACCCAAGGCAATCGTATGCGCAACCGATTGCCTACCCCGGCAACCGATTGCTATCCGATTTTCATTGCGGGGTAACAAGTTTTGTCCGCTTTCAGGCACCGCTTTCCGCCCTTTTTGGTGCAGGGTGCACCCTGACCGTGCAGGACAGATTATTAACCCTAATCAAACGTTCTTATCAGAAGCGATCTGAAGTGTTATGGTGTTCAGAACCCAAAATGTGTTGAGGAACAGTGAGATGATCATATTTGTTACGGGTGCAACTGCCGGATTTGGCGAAAGCATTACCCGCCGCTTTATCCGCGAAGGACACAAGGTAATCGCCACCGGACGCCGTCAGGAGCGTTTGCAAACGCTGAAAGAGGAGCTGGGCGAGCACCTTTATACGCTGCAGCTTGACGTTCGCAACCGTGCGGCTATTGAAGACGCGCTGGCGCAGCTTCCTGCCGAATGGCGCAATATTGACGTGCTGGTCAACAACGCTGGCCTGGCGTTAGGCATCGAACCCGCGCACAAAGCCAACCTGGATGACTGGGAAGCGATGATCGACACCAATAATAAAGGGTTGGTCTATATGACGCGTGCCTTACTGCCTGCAATGGTTGAGCGTAACGTCGGCCATATTATTAATCTGGGATCGATTGCCGGCAGCTGGCCTTACGCGGGCGGCAACGTTTACGGCGCGACCAAAGCTTTTGTGCGTCAGTTCAGCCTGAACCTGCGTACCGATCTGCACGGCACTGCCCTGCGCGTTACCGATATCGAACCCGGCCTGGTGGGCGGCACTGAGTTTTCCAACGTCCGCTTTAAGGGCGATGACGCTAAAGCGGAAAGCGTTTACGACGGCACCGAGCCTCTGACGGCCGAAGATGTGACCGAAGCCGTCTGGTGGGTCGCCACGTTGCCGAAGCATGTCAATATTAATACCCTGGAAATGATGCCGGTCTCGCAAACGCTGGCTGGCCTGAAAGTGCACAAGGCGTAACGTCTCATCTGACCTGGCGGCCAGTGTTCGCCAGGTTTCTCCGCCGGGCTACCCTCTCCCCCAACCGATAACGATAATCAGCATCCCGCCTAAAGCAATGGCCGCCCCCGCCCAGTCGTAGTGGCTTAGCCTGACGCCCTCGACTACACGTAACCACATCATTGCCGTTACTACGTAGACGCCACCATAGGCCGCATAGACGCGCCCGCTCGCTGCCGGATGCAGCGTCAGCAGCCAGACAAACAGCGCCAGGCTGGCCGCGGCGGGCAACAATAGCCAGGCGGAGCCGTCCTTGCGCAGCCACAGCCAGGGAAGAAAGCAACCGATGATTTCGGCGAGTGCGGTCAGAAAAAAAAGCAGGACGGTTTTCAGCAGCATGTTATCTCTCTACAGGCTAAACGGATATGCAAGCCAGCTGGTTAGCCTGCGACCGCAGATGATATACTATCTGTGCCGTCCGACGCAGCCGCGCGGCTGTAAAACAGGAATAAGGATTTACTCATGAAAAAGATGACTTTCTGGCCCCCCCTGCTTGCCAGAGCGGCTCTGCCGCTGGTTCTGTTTGGTGCGCTGTTTTCTTTTCAGCAGTCCGCCCAAGCCAGAACGGACAGGCTGATTATTCAGGATGGCGACAGCTCGCTTACCCAGGAGCAGGCGCGTCAGGAAAAAGAACAGTGGGACGAAACCCATCGCCTGCGCAACAAGGTGAATCAGCGTGTGGAAAAGAATTTTGATAAAGTCGATCGCGCCATTGATACTCGCGACGCCTGTGAGCAGAGCCTGAATGTCAATGCTTACTGGGAGCCAAACACCCTGCGCTGTCTGGATCGTCGCAGCGGACGCCCTGTCGCACCCTGATAGCAGATTGCTGCTATAGTTAGCGTAATTTTCAGGCAAAAGGAAGGACGATGAAAGCGATAAAATGGCTGTTACCGGCGTTGATGATCGCCGCTCCGCTGGCTGCACAGGCTTCTTGCGAAACGGTTAAAGCGGACATTAATCAGAAAATTATTAATAACGGCGTACCTGCTTCCGGCTTCACGCTGGAAGTCGTCCCCAGCGATCAGGCCGATCAGGCTGGCGGTCAGGTGGTAGGCCACTGCGAAAATGATTCACAAAAAATAGTCTACAAGCGTGAACGCAACGGCGAGAGTGATACAGCCGTCCCGGCCAGCGCCGGAACCTCTCAGGATGCGCCCTCTTCCTGATTGTTAAGGGCCGCGAAAGCGGCCCTTTTTTATTCCGGCCGCTTCGCCGGGATAAAGCGCGCCACCGCCAGGCTGGCGAAAGCAATCATCAGCGACACGGCAAACACCCAGTGTAGCGAGTGAGCGACTTCTCCGATAATGTGCTGTAAATCGCCCTGCGATAAGGCTTCTCTCTGCCCCTGCGCCATGATTTGCTGAACCGGATCGTCCTGCTGCGGCAGCCGCTGCGACAGGTTATAGTTCAGCACTGCCCCCATTATTGCCGTCCCGGCCGCCGAGCCCAACAAACGGCTGAACATCACCGAAGCGGTACAAATGCCGCGTACTGAAAATTCCGCGCTGTTCTGCACGGCGATCAGGAACGTGGTGCTGGTCATGCCCATGCCGGTACCAATGACGAACGCGGCGAAGCCCGCGTAGCTGATGCTACTGTCAACCTGCAACAGCATCAGCAGCGCCGTGCCGGCAATCAACAGCAACGAGCCCAGCTGGGCGGTGAAACGGTAAGAGGTACGCAACATTAGCCTGCCGCTGAGCGTGCTGGCCAACGGCCAGCCGATCGACATCATCGCCAGCGCGCTTCCTGCCTGCAGCGGCGTTCCGCCGTTTACGCCCTGGATCCACGTTGGCAAGAATGCGCTGATGCCCATCATGGCTGCCCCGATAATCAGGTTGCCGAGATTACCCGCTACGATAGTGCGGCTGCGCCACAGCAACAGCGGAAAAAGCGGGGCCGCCGCCCTTTTTTCATGCCGTACCAGCATAAAAGCCGCCAGTAGCGCGACGCCAGCCAGGCCAAACGCCCAGTTGCCGAGCAGCTGCGCCTGAAGCAGCGCCGTTAGCAGCGCGCTGACCGTCAGCATCAGCCAGCCGCTGCCTGCCAGGTTAAGCTTTTGGCGTGTTTCGCCTCTTGATTCCGGAAACCAGCGCGCCAGCATCAGCATGGAAACCATCCCTACCGGCACGTTAACCCAGAACACCAGCGACCAGCTGAAATGTGCCACTATCCAGGCGCCGGTGAGGGGCCCTACTACTGCCGCCACGCCCCAGACGCTGGACAGCCAGCCCTGGATGCCCGCTCGTTCTTTCGGCGAGTAGACGTCAGCAATAATGGTCGCCGT
>DOOK01000327.1:0-2916 GCA_003512805.1 Erwinia sp.
GCAGCGCCAGATGCCCTTCGCCCTGACGCAGTTTGAATGCGAGCCACAGCGCGGCCATAGAAGCGCCCAGCGCAATCGCGACCGATACCGCAATCAAGCGCCAGTCCCAGACGATACCGGGTTCAAACATCAGTGCAGCCATGCCGATATAGTGCATTGCCACCACGCCGCTGGCCATTACCAGCGCGCCCACCATCAGACGGGCAAAACCCAGTTCACCGTAGCAAACAATCCAGAGCGCAAAAATCGACGCGACGAGGGCCACAAACATAGAGATCAGCGTCAGCAACGGATCGTAACTCATCACCATCGCCAGGTTCATCGCCAACATGCCGATAAAATGCATGGACCAGATGCCGATGCCCATCGCAAAGCCGCCACCGACCAGCCAGACGCGGGCCGCTTTTCCCGTAGAGGTTGCCACCCTGCCCGCCATATCCAACGCGGTATAGGAGGCCAGGAAGGCAACAAATATGGAGACAATAACCAGCAGCTGGTCGTAGGAGCTCATAAGCATATGTAAATCTCTGAGGCAAAAGCCAGTTACTGGCACCGGATAAAGGAATAAAGCGAATAAATCGATTTCAACAATTACGATATCGGCTTAAGAGGGGGCAACTTTATCCCTGCGAGGACAAAGCGATCCCGCCCGCCGGCGATGTCGGGCTCCCCGCGTTATTTTCATATCATTCAACGGGTTTATTAACTATTTTTTTGCTTAACGACCTTAACATCCGACCTTTTTTTTGCCCAGCAAAACGCCCGGACATTGCTGATTAATATCTATCAGCTGCATGCCGGTCGCTTAAAAGCGTGGGACGCCTGCCCGCCTGTTGATAAGACAAATTTCCCTTTAGGCCTTAGCGTCTGTTTTTGGTCATTAAGCCTGCCAGGATTGACTCTGTCTGGCTCAGGGCTTGTTAAGATGCCGCGTTCCGTTATTCCTGCTGCGTGCCCGATTTTGCATCACGGCCACTTTTTCGGGTAAAAGCTGGCTAAAAAAGCCTTCCCCCTGAAATTATAGTTAAGTTATTTTTATTAAATTGATCTTTTTTGTTCCTGAGCGGGCTTGGTTTCTGAGGTGACCTTTACCTACATTATCTTCACATTATTAATACCGTGTCGGACCTGTCCCGCGCAACCTGGCGCAAAGCAGCGTTCATGGTCCGCTTCCCGCTCGACGGCCAACCCATGATTGCCGCCTGTCTGCTCCACACTCTTACCCTGCGGCACCGCTACCAACCTTGCAGGCCCCCGCCTGCGGGCAGCCAGCAGGCTGCACGAGAGTCGGTTGAACGGGCAAAAAGGGAGCTGCCAGTCACCCTGCCCTGGCACGGTGCATTGTTAACTATTTGTTACTAAAGTGTTTATACACCCTTCTTCAACAGTGAGGCATATCACATTAATGCACGCGTGACCGCGATAAAAGATAAGAAAAACTGAAAGGACACTGAAAGGACAAGGTATGAATTCTGTTTCTTCTGTCGGGAAAAAGCCGCAGGGCAGCGCCCGCACTATCTTTAATGTGACCAGCGGCAACTTTCTGGAGATGTACGATTTTATGGTGTTTGGCTACTACGCCACCGCCATCGCTAAAACCTTTTTTCCCGGTGACGATCCTTTCGCCTCGCTAATGCTAACGTTGATGACGTTCGGAGCAGGGTTCCTGATGAGGCCGCTGGGCGCGATTATTCTTGGCTCCTATATTGACCATCACGGACGGCGTAAAGGGCTGCTGCTGACGCTGGGTCTGATGGCGATAGGTACCTTAACCATCGCTGTGGTGCCGGGTTATAACACCCTGGGTGCAGCGGCACCGATTCTGATCCTGTTGGGACGGTTGCTTCAGGGGTTCTCGGCGGGCGTAGAGCTGGGCGGCGTGTCGGTCTACCTCAGTGAAATCGCCCCGAGAAATCGTAAAGGCTTCTTTGTCAGCTGGCAGTCAGGTAGTCAGCAGGTTGCGGTGATTTTCGCTGCGCTGTTGGGCCTGGGGCTGAACCATTTGCTGGCGAAAGACCAGGTAACCGATTGGGGCTGGCGCATTCCCTTTTTCGTCGGCTGCCTGATTGTGCCTTTCCTGTTCTGGGTAAGAAGAATGCTGGAAGAAACCGAAGCCTTCAGCCAGCGCAAGGTGCATCCCTCCATGCGTCAGATTGTGCGGGGCGTCGCCAGTAACTGGGCATTAGTGCTGGCCGGCATGCTGATGGTGGTCACCACCACCGTCATGTTTTATATGATCACGGCATTTACCCCGACCTTCGGTAAAACGGTGCTGATGATGAGCGATAAGCAAAGCTTTTTGGTGACGCTGTTTGTCGGCCTGTCGAATCTGATTTGGCTGCCGATTATGGGCGCCGTCTCCGACCGCTACGGTCGCCGTCCGCTCTTGATCCTGTTTACCTTACTTATGATCGCTACGGCCTGGCCGGTGCTGCACTGGCTGGTTGGCTCGCCAACCTTCTCGCATCTGCTGGAGGCGGAACTTTGGCTGTCGTTCCTCTACGCCAGCTATAACGGTGCGATGGTGGTCTATCTGGCAGAAGTGATGCCTGCAGAGGTACGCGCAACCGGATTTTCCCTGGCTTACAGTCTCGCTACCGCACTGTTTGGCGGCTTTACGCCCGCCATGTCCAGCTATCTGATCCACGTGACCGGTGATAAAGCGATGCCCGGCGTCTGGCTGACTTTCGCCGCCGTTTGCGGCCTGCTCGGCACGCTGCTGATCAAACGGCTTGTTCAGCAGTATAAGACCCGTCAGACCAGCGAGCCTGTGGCACAGCTGTAGCGCCCGTGGCGCATTATCACACCTGGCGCGGTTAGCAGGCCCGTAGCGCCATAGGTGTGCTAATGCCGCCATTAGCGTTATTAGTGTGCCCGCGGCGTCATTATTGCGGCTGACAGCCTGTTTTTAAGCAT
>DOOK01000327.1:3016-5347 GCA_003512805.1 Erwinia sp.
ATTGCTTGTTTTCTAATGCCGTCTATTTGGCGACGGTTTCCATTCCCATCAGCCCAATCTTCAGATAGCCCGCCTGGCGCAGCTTGTCCATCACGCCCATCAGCGTTTCATAATCCACCGATTTGTCCGCCTGGAAGAAGATGGTGGTGTCTTTATTGCCCTGCGTCTGACTTTGCAGCGCTGCCAGCAGGGTTTCCTGCGTGACCTTCTCGTTACCGATAAACAGCTGTTTATCCGCTTTGATCGAGAGGTAGACCGGTTTTTCCGGACGTGGCTGAGGCGCGCTGGTCGAGGCCGGCAGGTTAACGCGAACGTCAACGGTAGCCAGCGGCGCGGCGACCATAAAGATAATCAGCAGCACCAGCATCACGTCGATAAAAGGCGTCACGTTGATTTCATGCATTTCGCCGTTGCTGTCAACATCGTCATTTAATCGCATGGCCATGGTGCTTATCCTACCCGCAGTTTCTGCGTGGCGTGCTGTGGGGCACTGGCAGCCAGGTCCAGATCGCGGCTTTGCAGCAGCATAATCTGTGCGGCGACGTCGCCCAGCGTGGCTTTATAACTGGCAATGGTCCGGGCGAAGACGTTATAGATAACGACGGCAGGGATGGCGGCAAACAGGCCGACAGCGGTCGCCAGCAGCGCTTCTGCAATGCCCGGTGCGACCACCGCAAGGTTCGTGGTTTGCGTCTGGGCAATGCCGATGAAGCTGTTCATGATGCCCCACACGGTGCCGAAAAGCCCGACAAACGGCGCGATAGCACCGATAGTAGCCAGGAAACCATTGCCGCGGCCGGCATGGCGGCTAAAGAAGGCGACACGGCGTTCCAGACGGAACGAGGTGCGTTCTTTGATCCCGTCGTTATCGGCAGAAGGTCCGGAAAGCGCCAGCTCATTTTCGGCTTCTTTCAGCAGCTGCGTGGTCAGGCTCTGGGCTTTAAACCTGGCGCTGATGTCGCTCGCCTCCTGCAAAGACCCCACGCCAGCCAGCGCCTTCTGCTCCTGCTTCAGGCGCCGTTTTGCCGAACTGAGTTCCGCGCTTTTACTGAAAAAAATAGCCCATGTAACGACCGACGCCAGCAGCAAACCGATCATGACTACCTTTACCACGATGTCCGCATGGTGATACATGCCCCAGACGGAGAGATCCGTCTGCATTAAATCATTCGTCACGCTGTCTCTCCAACGTCAGTTACCGATAGCGAAAATACAGGGTGGATCATACCAAATCGAACCCGAATTGATAGTAGTTATCATTACTATTTACCCTTAACGCCCGCCTTTTTACACTTTCCCCCCCTGTTCCCCCTGCATGTCCAGGGTTTTTCCTGAAACTTTGTCACGTAGCGGGCTGGCGAATTTCGCCGTGCCGCCAGCCGTGTTAACGTTAAGCGAGATCCTTAAACCGAGCAGACCGATGACCAGTAAACATATTGAAACGACCTTAATCAGCGCCGGCCGCCGCAAACGTTATACCCAGGGTTCCGTTAACAGCGTTATCCAGCGTGCCTCCTCGCTGGTATTTGACAGCGTCGCCGAGAAAAAACGCGCCACGGCCGGACGAGCGGAAGGCGAACTGTTTTATGGTCGTCGCGGGACGCTGACTCACTTTTCGCTTCAGGAAGCGATGACCGAGCTGGAAGGCGGCGCGGGATGCGTACTTTACCCCTGTGGCGCAGCGGCAGTAGCCAATGCCATTCTCGCTTTCGTTTCCGCCGGTGATAACGTACTGATGGCCGGCTCTGTCTACGAACCTACCCAGGATTTTTGCAGTAAAATTCTCAGCAAAATGAACGTGAGTACCACCTGGTTCAGCCACACTGCCGGAGCGGAAATCGGTGAGTGGGTGAAGCCGGAAACGCGGGTCGTTTTCCTGGAGTCACCCGCTTCCATTACCATGGAGGTACAGGACATTCCGGCTATCGTGGCAGCCATACGGGCGAAAGCGCCGGACGCGGTCATTATGATCGATAACACCTGGGCGGCGGGCATTCTGTTTCGCGCGCTGGATTTCGGCATCGATATTTCCATTCAGGCCGGAACCAAGTATCTGATTGGCCATTCCGACGCGATGATCGGCACCGCCGTTGCCAATGAACGCTGCTGGGCACAGCTGCGTGAGAACTCCTATCTGATGGGGCAAATGGTGGATGCGGACACCGCGTATATGGCCAGCCGTGGCCTGCGCACGTTGGCGGTCCGTCTGCGGCAGCACGAGGAAAGCGCGCTGCGAGTGGCGAGCTGGCTGGCCGAACGCCCCGACGTGGCCAGGGTCAACCATCCGGCACTGCCGCAGTGCAAAGGCCATGACTTTTGGCGACGTGATTT